>CAYJHU010000111.1:0-7892 GCA_964369655.1 uncultured Desulfovibrionaceae bacterium
CCTGCCGCGCGCCGTACCCAAAGGGTGGCGTTTTGCATACTTTTTCCTGCAAGTAATTTTTGAGCAAAAGCTGCGGAGCAACCTGCGAGCATAATGGGTAGACAATGTCCGAGTGCAAAGAAAAGAATGAGGGTCATGCCCCGCACCACTTCTCCTTGTACGGTGACCATAGCAAGAATGGGCGCAATAAAACCAAAGGTACACGCACCGGATAAGATGCCATAACCAAGCCCAAGCAAAAAAGCCCCTAAATGTCCACGCATTTGAAAGCGGCTTATATTTGTTGAGGGTAAAGATATGCTTTTTATGCCGGCAAGACTTAGACCGAGTAAGATAAATACAAAGCCAATGGGTATGCTCCAATAGGGCGAAATATCCCCAAGCATGCGCCCAAGCAGTGTACAAATAAGTCCTACTATGGCGATGGAAACAAAGAGCCCGAGGCTAAAGAGTAAGGCATAACCTGCGGCTTGTTTGCCTTCCACAATTTTGCCCTGCCCCGCTACATAACCCACCATAAGTGGTATGGAGGCTAAGTGACAAGGACTAAAAAGAACACTGACAATGCCCCATAAAAGACAGCCTACAGCGGCAATGGCTATGTGCCCGAGCATCCAGGTGTTGATGGTGATAAGAAAAGAATCAAACATAGGAATTTTTGTTATTCTGCCAAAAGTTTATCAAGGGTAGTGCGTATGTTTTTTTCATCCAGAAAACCCACATGTCGCCCCACTTCCTTTCCATTTTTATCATAAAAAATTTGAGTGGGTATGGCCTTTATGCCATATTTTTTACCTGCGCTGGGATTTTCCCACACATCAATAAAAACCACATCGGCTTTGCCTTTATACTCGGCGGTAAGCTTTTCAAGGATGGGTGCCATCATTTTGCAGGGTATGCAGGATTTTGCACCAAGGTCAATCATGGTGACGGTGTTTTTGCGTGGTAATTCTTCAGCTTGCACGCTTGGAATAGCAAGGGTAATCATGCCCAAACAAAGAAGGGCTAAGAGCAAGGAACGCATATTTTTCTCCTAAAAAATCCCGCTGTCAGAACAATTTCTAGCAGCGGGATAACGACTATGAATAAAAACGTTTTTTGAACCACAAAGAGAGATTTACCAAAGCAATGAGCACCGGAACTTCTACCAATGGTCCAATGACAGCCACAAAGGCTTCGCCTGAGTTTAAGCCAAAAACAGCAATGGCTACGGCAATGGCCAGCTCAAAGTTATTAGAAGCTGCTGTAAATGAAAGGGTAGCGGATTGCTCATAACTTGCGCCCATCTTGTAAGAAATTAAGAATGAAACAACAAACATTACAGTAAAGTACACTAAGAGAGGCACGGCGATATGCAAGACATCAAGGGGAAGTTCTACAATTTTATCGCCCTTAAGGCAAAACATAATCACAATGGTAAAGAGCAAAGCACGAAGCGCCCACGGGCCAACCTTTGGCAAGAAGACCGTATCATACCACTCTACGCCCTTTACCTTTACACCATACAGGCGTGAAAGCATGCCGGCAAAGAAAGGAATACCAAGATAAATCAGTACGCTTTCGGCAATTTCGCCCATACCTATTTTTACTTCGGCGCCGCTAAAACCAAACCAGCCGGGCAGTACGGTAATAAATACATAGGCATAAACAGAGAAGAAAAGCACTTGGAATACAGAGTTAAAAGCCACAAGACCTGCGCAATATTCTCTGTCACCGCCGGCAAGATCATTCCATAAAATGACCATGGCAATGCATCTGGCAAGACCAATTAAAATCAAGCCTACATAGTATGAATTATTATCTGCCAAGAAAATCATGGCGAGGCAAAACATTAAAATCGGACCAATAACCCAGTTCTGCACTAGCGAGAGCAATAGAATTTTTTTATTACGAAAAACTTGCCCAAGCTCTTCATATTTTACCTTTGCCAGCGGTGGGTACATCATGATGATAAGCCCAACAGCAATGGGAATATTAGTGGTACCAACCTGAAAATAGTTGATAACGTCCTTCACGCCCGGAATTAACCAGCCAAGGCCAACGCCTATGCCCATGGCAAGAAAAATCCATAAAGTTAAATATCTATCCATAAAGGACAGTTTTTGTAATGTTGATTGGCCTTCCATTTCAATACCTATTAATTATATTGTTAGCACTTTCCGTTGCATGCACAAGAGCCTGCGCTACCTGCTGCATTAGCAAATAAGGGCTCACCGCCGCCGTCAAACCAAGAGGCAATTTCTGTCTTGGTAGGCACTTTGCCAAGGCTTTTGATTTTTCCATCAAACATCACCGCAGGTGTGCTCAAAATGCCGGCAGCCATCATTTCTTTAAGATCTGTCACCTTTGTCACCGTGGTGTTGCAACCTCTGGCGGCAACAACTTCACGCACTAAATTTTCCACTTCACTGCACTTGGCGCATCCAGGTCCAAAAACTTTAATTTCCATGATTTTTCTCTCCTATTTTCTTTAATGTAGTTATATTTTGTAGGAAGGCTTAGCTCCCAAATCCACCGACCGTTAAAAGGGAAGGGATAGTCCCCTTTAGAAAACATTTCTTAATTTGTTATATAGGGGCTAAGAGCGTTAAGTAACCAACCCACAAGAGTAAACATAATCCACAAGTAGCACAAAAAGGCTGCTTGTAATTTCCACGTCATAATTTGGCGCAAAAGGATAAGCTCAGGCAGGGAAGCAGCCACAGAGCTCATGCAAAATGCCAAGGTCGTTCCAATGGGCAGCCCCTTCATGAGCAGGCTTTCCATAATGGGAATAATGCCGGTTACACTAGAATACAAAGGAATACCCACAAGCACAGAAGCCGGAACAGACCACCATTCACCTGCGCCTAAATTTTCCGCAAACCAATTATCCGGAACAAAACCGTGCAAGGCCGCACCAAGACCAACACCAATGAAGACCCACTTCCACACGCGCTTAAAAATGGTCATGGTTTCTTGATATGCAAAATCATGCCTTTGCCTTAGCGTAAACTTTTGCTCTTCACCTTCTTGCACCACATACTCTGGGGCATTTTCTGCCGCTTCTTTCACAAAGGGTTGCAACCAGCGCTCAGCCTTGACGCTGTCCATAAATGCACCGCCTAAAATGCCGGCTGTCATACCCACAAGCACATAGACCAAGGTGAATTTCCAGCCAAGCAATCCCCACAAAAGCACAATGGCAATTTCATTGATAAGCGGTGAAGTAATCAAAAAAGACATGGTAATACCAATGGGGATACGCGCCATGGTAAAGCCAAGGAAAAGCGGAATACTTGAGCAAGAACAAAATGGCGTTATGGAACCAAAAAGCGAACCCAAAAAGTAGCCAACTCCGCGCCCTTTTCCGGCCAGATAGTCACGTACTTTTTCTGCGTTTAATGAGGCACGCACACATGCCAAAATATAAATGAGCGCCACAAGCAACATGAGAATTTTTACGGTATCGTAAAAAAAGAATTGCAATGATGCGCCAAGGTGTTTTTGAGTATCAAGTCCCATGCTCTGCACAATATAATGCGAAGCATCTAAAATATTAAGATATACTAGCCACCACACAGCGGCAATGCCAGCAAAGATTGCAAAATATTTTGTGTTCCAATTATTCGTATTCATGGCCATCTCTTGATAGTTGTATAATTGTTGAAGAGTTGATTTGTTATGACAAAAAAAATCTTTGTACGCAAAAACCTTTAACAGCTTTTTAAAAAGTTATTTTATAATTTCAAACGAATACTAAACTCTCAAGTTTGAGCAGACTGTTCAAAAAGTGTTAGATGCTAGGAAGACGAAGTTTTTTGCGAAGGGAGTGTATATAGACATACATGACCGGAGCAAAAAACAAGTCTGACGACGCAGATGGCACTTTTTCAGCAGTCTGCTAGCCCGTTTTATCGGGACGCTCCGCTAAAATACCGCGACTAATGTTAGCAGCACTGCGCAAGCGACGACACTCTGCCGGATCATTATCACAACACTTTTCTGTCAAAAAGTTCACCACATCCAGCATCAAAGCAATATTAGCCTTATAACGCATATAGCGCCCTTCTCTTTCCACATTGGCAAGACCACTTTGCACAATGGCCTTCAAATGAAAAGAAAGATTCGTCGACGGAATATCTAAAGTTTGGGAGATTTCACCGGCCACAAGCCCTTGCGGGGCACTTTTTACGAGCAGGCGAAAAATGTCCAAACGGTGTTCCGAAGACAAAGCTTCAAAAAGTTTACTGGCGTGTTTCGTTTCCATAAATCAATACTTCAACATTATTTGAACAATGTCAAGAGGCACTTTAGCCATTGCGGCTAATAAGCAAGAGCGAAATATCATCGCTCGCGTCTAATCCCTGCATATGCTTAAATAAATCCTCACGAATATCTTGCAAAATATTTTCAGCATGGGCATTTTTTTGCCATGCCTTTATAAAACTCTCCTGCAAGCGTTCCTCTCCAAAAATCTCACCCTCTTCTCGATTGGGCGGGCTGATAGCCTCACTGGCCCCGTCAGTGTACAGGACAATGGCGCCCCCCTCAGCAAGGTTCAGGGTAAAATTTGTATAACTTTGCCCTTTACGCACATTGAGCACTAATTCATTGGACCAAGGCACAAGCTCTTGTCCTGTCACCCCCGTCCATAAAGGCGGCGGATGGCCGGCACTAGCCCACACAAAAGCGCCCGTTTGCGTATCAAAACTCGCCACCAGCATAGTCACAAACATAGAAGAAGAGTCATTACGCAACAGCGCCTCGTTAACTCGCCCAAGCGTTATGGCCGGATTTCCCTCTTCCATAAGAAATGCACGCGCCAGCGCCACAGCACGGCTCATAATCAAAGCTGCAGGAATGCCCTTACCGCACACATCACCCATAACAAAATGCACCAGCTCTGGCGATTTTGGATTTACAAAACAGCTATATAAATCACCGCACACTTCGCTAGCCATATCAAGTGAAGCCGCAAGTTCAATGCCATCAATCTTCGGCAAAGTATGCGGAAGCATAGACTCTTGTGTGTTTCTGGCAATGGCTAGCTCATTCAAAAGCCTTTGTTGCTTGGTTGTATTAAACACCAAATTACGAAAAGACGTACGCAAGGTTACCCGCACGCGATTAAAGGCCGTAAGCATGCTCCCCACCTCGTCGGGGAAGGTACTTGGAGGAAAGGGGCTGTCCGTATCTCCTTCACTTAACTTACGAATTGAAGCATTGAGCGCATGCAAGGGGCGCAAGGTGCGCGAAGTGACAAGCCAGGTTATAAAGCCAATACATAAGGGTCCAAGCAATGCCACCACAAGGAAATAGCGAGGAAAGGGCGTTGGAGCATTGCCAAGTTCATAACTATCCACCAGCAAAGCCAAGTGCCAACCGGGGATTTCCATAGGATAATACACGAGTGATGTTGGGCCTTTCCAAGGCAAATCCCAAGGCGTAGCATCACTTTCAAAAATAGATCGCAATTGCACGGTATCTTTTTGGCCGGTGATAATAGCTTCTTCAAGCTTGGCAAGGGCAGGATTTTTACTTAGCTTGGCTTCTTCCGCAAAGCTTTGCGGGCCATGCAGCAAAGAGCGACCGGGGGGAAAAATAACATATTGCCCCGTCGTATCAAAAAGAAGTGGCACAGCAGAGCTAAAGCCCGAAAGTTTTTTCAAGCTTTCCGCAATCCAAGGCATGGTTACCACCACCCCAATCCAGCCCTCATCCCTATTGGTAGAAATAGCTTTACTATACATTATAGGTGCATGGGGGTCGGTTACTGCCTCATCCTTAGGCTTACCAAAAGTCTCAAATGACAAGAGCAAAGCTTGCCACTTATTATCCTCAGGCTCTGTATTCATATACTGCCTAAGGTCTTTAATGGTATATCTATTGGTGATAGTGCCATTTACAATATGAAAAAACCACGCCTTATCGCCCACCCCTGCCATAATGCCCAGCACAGGAATTTCTGCGGCAACCACGCCAATACTAATGTCATATTGCAAAAAATTATAAAGTGCCTGCGCATTTTGCAAAAAAAGCTTACTTTGAGGTGTAATACGTAAAGAATCAAGCGTCGTTACCACTTGGTTAAGGTTCAGCTCAATGCGCTTTAAGAAAGAAGAATTTACCACCGATTGTGTATACATGGCCTGCATGGCCAGCGAACCGGTATTATCACGCAACATCCGCGCAGTACCAAAGTAAAACGCCCCCATAGCACACCAAATAAGCAAAAATGCGCATAGCGTAAAAAGTACCGTCTGCCGAAAGGCGATATTGTTTTTCCACAAAAACTTCAATCCACCCACAATTGACGAGCGAAAAGGCGCAAGAAAAGGCTCAGCCTTACTCAAATATGGCTGTACATGTTCAGCATCAAGTGAAAATATAAAAGAAAAAACATTACCATCTTTGTAGCTATAGCTGGCATCATCCGTAAGCAAACGCACCAAGGATAAGCCTCGCTGCCCAATGGGGGTGTTTTGAATGCCATCCACCGCCACATCATCATGTTGCAAAGGATTAAAAGCTCTTCCGCTATCCCAAATTTTTACCAAAAATTCTTTTTTCTTCGTTTTTTTAAGTGGTTCAATATAAAGACGAATTTTAGGAACCTCTGTACTCTCAGAGCCATGCAAGCAAATATTAGTAAGCAACTCTTCCAAAATAAGCCGCAATGACAAGCGATCATCATAGGAAGCCCCCACCTGTTGCGCCCACTCTTGCACAAGGGCAAGTATCCCCTCCACGGTAGGTAGGTCACCATCAAAGCTTAACTCTAACTTTTGTGCGCTTTCTAAAATTTCTGGCATAGATAAGAGATTGTCCTGATTAATATTTTACTTTCGAGATATTGAACGTTGCTTAAAATTAATCCGTAAAATTTCAACTTGTTGAAATTTTACGCATTAGGGATTCTAAAGGGGATTATCCCCTTTAGCGGAGGGTTTGGGAGGCAGCGCCTCCCAAAAAAATTATCATCAACAGCGTTCATTTTGCTTACGCATAATGCTCATAACATCATTAAGATGTGAAATCCAAATATCTATAAATCCTTCATACTCAGCAATGCCGCGCAAAACAGGTTCACACACAAAGCCTGCCGCTTCGATTTGGCTACGCCAAGAGCTGTTTTGCTTTCCGGCCATATCTTCCAAGGCATGTTGCCCAATGACAGACAGTAGCGGCATAAGCCATACTTTTTTGCCTGCATTTAGTTTTGGCAAAATGCTCTCTAGCGTACAAGCTCCGTCCATAGTGCCCACATGCACATGCGCATCAAGGGTACTTACCGCATGTGCCAAATCTGCATAACGTTTTACCGCCGGATGCAAGGCTCCATGCCCCATAAAAATGACTGATTCATCGCTCTGACGTTCTTCGGGTAAGTGCTTAAGCATGGCTTGTGCTGCGTTTTGCACATCTATTTCTTCTTGCAAAAGCGGAGCACCCACAAAAACCGAAACGTCTTTTTGCGCCTTGGTAAATTGACAGACTTCGTCTAGGAGATTGAGATGCTCAGTGCCGGGGATGGTTTGTAAGGGTTGCACTGCCACGTGAGTATATTTTTCAAAATGCATCTTTTGTAAGGCTTTTAGGACAGAATCTCGCTTAACTTTCTCTTTTGCAAGTCTTTCGCGCAAAATGAGAGAGGTAAATGCCCAGCGAGTATTTACCCCACAAAAACGCTCATGCACTGTAGCATTAAAAGCGCGTAAAGCATGCACGCCCTGCTCACTACTTGATCCAAAAGCTACTAATAATATCCCTTCTTTCATAACAGCACTTTACCCTCCTACACTCATATTTGCAATTTTTATTATGGGTGGATACTTTTATAGTATATGGCATATTAATTTGGGAGGCTCTGCCTCCCAAGCCCTCCGCCAAAGGGGATAATCCCCTTTGGA
>CAYJHU010000112.1:0-1178 GCA_964369655.1 uncultured Desulfovibrionaceae bacterium
GCTTGATTGTGCATTTCTTCGGTGCGGATTTGTATTTCAATGCGCTCGCCTTCAGGACCGATGACTGTGGTGTGCAAGCTTTGATAACCGTTATTTTTGGGCATGGAAATGTAATCTTTGAAACGACCATGCACGGGACGCCAGCGAGAGTGCACAAGGCCAAGGACGGCGTAACAATCGCGCACTTCTTTAACGAGTACACGAAAGGCCATGATGTCGTGCATTTCATCAAGGGTGAGGGAAAGTTGTTGCATCTTCTTATGAATACTAAAGATATGCTTAATGCGCCCGTTGACCGTGCCAACAATGCTGTTATCGCTAATGAGCTCTTCGAGATTGCGTACAACTTTATCAATAATTTTGCGCTCAACCACTTGGTTGTCTTCAAGCCATGTGGTAATCTGACTATAGACATCGGGGCGCAAGTATTTGAAGCTTAAGTCTTCCAAAATTTGCTTGACCCTGTGCAAGCCAAGTCGATTGGCAAGAGGGGCATAAATGTCCATGGTTTCTTGAGAAATGCGGCGCTGCTTATGTGATTTTTGAAAATCTAGGGTGCGCATGTTATGGATGCGGTCAGCAAGTTTTACCATAAGCACGCGAATGTCATGACTCATGGCAAGAATCATTTTGCGAATATTTTCTGCTTGGGCATCTTCCTTGGAGTCAAAGGGGATGAGGCTGATTTTGGTAACACCATCCACAATGTCTGCCACTTCTTCCCCAAAAAGCTCATCAAGCTCTTCGATGGTGGCTTTGGTGTCCTCCACCGTATCGTGCAAAAGTCCAGCTACCACGGAGGCTTCGTCAAAGCCAAGGTCAGCGAGGGTGTGTGCAACAGCCAGCGGATGCGATAAATATGGCTCGCCGGAAAGTCGAGTTTGGCCGGCATGGGCAGATGCAGCATAGACATAGGCTTTTTGGACAAGCTCTACATTTGCTTCGGGATTTTGTTGAGTGAGGCAGTCAAGAATTTCTTGGATGCGTATCATATATCACCTTAAATTTTTTATACAAATTTTAATAAACAATCGTACAGTCAAAAGTTAAGCTTGTTGTGCATGCCCCTTAAATACAGTGATTTTATGAGGCTATGTTTGGAAGTGTTAAAAGCAAACTTAATCAGTACTTTTTAAAGTAAAACGTTGCAAGTTTTTTGGTACCCACCATTGCTCAAA
>CAYJHU010000112.1:1278-7811 GCA_964369655.1 uncultured Desulfovibrionaceae bacterium
GAGGAGTGCCACACATCATATATATCTGGATCAGGGGTCATGGTCCAAGCCAAAATAACCGCGTCAAACTGTCCTTTATTGATAAATTCTTTAATAAATGCAGCCCATTCCACCGTGCGAATGTTTGCTTTAATACCAATGGCTTTCAGTTGGCTTTGAATAATGGTAGCAGTGAGCATGCGCTCCTCGTTACCTTGATTGGTGAGTATGGTAAAGGCAAAGGTCTTACCATCTTTATCCAAGATACCGTCTTTGTTAGAATCTGTAAAGCCTGCTTTGGCTAATAATTCTTTGGCAAGTGCAATATTGTGTTCCGGTGGCTCTAAAGTAGGGTGATATGCCCACGAACCGGGTTTGTACGGCCCAAAAGCCGCAACCCCTTCGCCCATGCGCACTCCTTTGACAATGCCCTTGCGGTCGATGGCATGTGATATGGCTCGGCGCACGAGTATGTCTTTGAAAAACGGATGGCGCATATTAAAACCAAGAAAGAGGTATGAAGAGCCAAGGTAGCGATATTTATTGAAATTTTTCTCCCAAAACTCTCCTTGGGTTTGGCGCAAATATTGTTGCGGGGTGAGGTTCATGGTATCTAAATTTCCAGCGCGAGTTTCTAAGAACATTGTTGAAATATCTGGAATAATGCGAGAAACGACTTCTTCAATGTTGGGTATTCCTTTGAAGAATGTAGGAGAAGCGGTAAGGGTGATGGCTGTGCCTGGAACCCAAGATTTTAATCTATAGGGGCCGGCTCCTATGGGCTTGCGTGAAAAGGGAGTATTGCGAATGTCTTGTTTTTCAAGGATATGTTTAGGGAGTATGGAGCTCATCCAAGAACTGATAGCACCGGAATAATATGATTCATAGCGCACTTCAAAGGTATATCTGCCGGTTTTTTTGAATTCCTTTACCTGCATAAAGTCTTCACTGTAGGGAGATGCTGTTTTGGGATCGGTTACGATTTTCCAAGTAAATTCCACATCATCAGCGGTAAGTTCTACCCCATCTTCCCATAAGATACCTTTGTGCAGTTCAAAGCGCAAAAGCTTTCCGTCTTCTTCAACGCTATATGACTTTGCTGCATAAGTTTCGATGTTTAGGTTTTTATCATAGCGCAACATAGAAACAAAAAGATTACTTGAAATTTCATGTGAAAATGCATCGGTAGAAAGAAAAGGAATCAAATTTGAAGCCTCACCTATGGAGCCAGAGACAAAGCGCCCTCCACGCGGGTGCTGTGCAGAAGAACCTGAGTGACTTATCAACTTTTGTGATTTTTTCTCTTGCGCACAGGCATTCATTGGAGTATAAAAGGATGTAAGGCTCAAACATAGGAAGAATACAAAAATAAGACTTGTCTTTTTCCTAGTAAAGAGGTAGGTAATGTGGCTCATAAAGTGCTTGCCTTTTTCGTTTTGGTCTGGTGTGAAGGGGAGTTTAGCTTTATGCTTTTACAAATCAAATACATGTTAATTACTATACCTTGCAAAGCATTTCTTCGCAAAGGTTTTATGGCAGAATCTAGATTATTGCCATAAGCCTTTTGTATTTCATGATTTTTTATAGCTAGAAGCAGATTTTTGCAAAATATTGAGTTTTTGTTTTGTTTTTTTTGTTTATGTACGTATAATTGTTGTAATAAAAGCATATCTAGGAGTTGCTCAGCATGACAAGAGCAGAAAAAAACGCTGTCCGCACGCTTGTGCAAAATTTTTTGCACAGTAGTGTTCCTGAATATATTCGTGACAGTGGGCAATATATTTTGTCCGATGGTGGTTTACAAAAAATTAATATTACCCATGAGGGTAATATATGGAAAGTTGATGGCACTGTGCAAGGTGAAGACTTGCAGGTGTATGCTCCCTCGCTCAATGTTTGTCTGAGCGACTACACCACCAAAGCTCAATGTAACTGTTCTGAGTCCTTTACATCAATTTGTCGTCATGCTGCTGCTATTATTTTACAAATGCTTGT
Source organism: uncultured Desulfovibrionaceae bacterium (assembly GCA_964369655.1). Lineage (GTDB taxonomy): Bacteria > Desulfobacterota > Desulfovibrionia > Desulfovibrionales > Desulfovibrionaceae > CAYJAD01. Next base: position 3,253 of record CAYJHU010000112.1, read on the forward strand.
GGACTTGCGTGATGATGATAGCGAAGAAGATAGGGTGCCGCAAAGGGCAGAGTGGAAGCAAAGTTTCCGTTCTTTTTTCTCCACAGAAATGGAGCCGGAGCCTGGACGTCATTATCTTATTTTTCGTTTTTATCCGGAGCCGGGGCGCCTTGCTGTGGCTTTTTTTCGTGGGCGTCAAAACAAGACAGACATCTCCACCGTTCACACTGAAATCACTTTGGAACAAATTATTCGTAATCCGGAATGGTGTGAACTTTCTCCGCAGCTTACTGACGTTGCGCGTCAAATTGGCCAGCATCAAGATTATTACGGGCATAGGGTAGAGATTCCCGAAGGTCTTGTGTCATGGTTTTTTTGGGCCATACGCAATGAATATTATCTTTATTGGCGTGATACAGATTGCAAAAGCTTCATTGAAAACACTCCCTTTGTCTTAAAGCTTAAGCCGGAGATGGATGATGATGGTTTGCATTTTTCTGTTTTGCTTATCCATGAGGGGCGCCCGCCAATTTCTCTTATGCAGCAAAATATTCCATCATTTCATGGTGATGATAATGATGAAGAAATAACTTTCCATGGGCAAATACCCATATGGGTTTGCTATAATAAAAACTTCTTTCCGGTGCAAACTGGCTTGCATTTGCCTTTGGTCTATGACCTTTTGTATGCACGCCCTGTGGTTCCTCAAACGGAAGTGTCTGAATTTCTAGATAGAGTTTGGACTCGTTTGCCAAGCACCAATCTTTTTGAGCCGGAAGAATTCCTAAAGCGCATGGCGCCAATTTTTCAGCCTGCTACGTATAATCCCAAATTATTTTTGGACGAAGAGGGGAGTTTGCTCACTCTTGAAGTTGAAAATATTTATGAAACTGTACATGGAGAGTTTTTGCTCAATGGGCCAAACCCAGATTTTCAAACTGGTTCATATTATTATAATCATTCTACTTTTCTTGTTCAAAGACATCAGGCCGAAGAAACAGGCCTCTTGGATACGCTTAACGGCATGGGCTTTCAGCAAAGAAGCAATAAACTTTGGTTCCTAGAGCCGGAAGAGGCCATTGCTTTTCTTTTGGATGCATATCCTAAGCTTCTTGAATCTTACAGGGTTTATGGCGAAAAGGCCTTGTCGCGCTATAAGGTGCGCACCTCACAATCCGTGATTACGGCTTCTGTGGAAAGTGATGAAAAAGATAAATGGTTCTCACTAGATATAAATATTGAATACGATGGGCAGTCTGTTGCTCTTGAAAAAATATGGAAGGCATGGGCCAAGGGTAAGCGCTATGTGCAATTGAAAGATGGCTCTTATACAAGCTTGCCTGAAGCATGGCTTGAAAAGCTTGCGCATAAATTACATGCACTTGGGCTTGATCCATCAAAGCCACCGCAGACGAAGTTTAAGCAATATGAAGCGCCTATTCTTGATAATATTTTGGAAGATTTTCCTACGGTACATACTGATTCTTTTTGGAATAAATTGCGCGAAAAGATACGAGATTTCCGCGAAGTTCGTCCCATTGAAGCGCCTAAGGGGCTTAATGCCAGCTTGCGTTTATATCAAGTGCAAGGAATTTCTTACTTAAACTTCTTGTCAGAATATAGCTTTGGCGGAATTTTGGCAGACGAAATGGGATTGGGTAAAACAATACAAACTCTTGCATTCATTCAATATATGATTGAGAGGAAGTATGAGGGGCCAAATCTTATCATTGTGCCAACGTCGGTTTTACCAAACTGGGACAGAGAGGCAGAAAAATTTGTACCACAAATGCGCCGTTTGATAATTTACGGTACTCGGCGCGAAAATATGTTTAAGCAAATTCAAGATTCGCAGCTTGTGGTTACAACCTATGCTCTTTTGCGTCGAGACTTGGAAGAATTTGAAAAGTTTGAGTTTAACTCAATTATTCTTGATGAAGCACAAAATATTAAAAACCCCAACACTATTACAGCGCGTTCTGTGCGTAATATTAATGCCCGTATGCGCCTGTGTCTTTCGGGTACGCCCATTGAGAATAATCTTTTTGAGCTTTGGTCGCTCTTTGAATTTCTTATGCCTGGCTTTTTGGGCTCACAACACGCCTTTCAGCGCGGCATTGTTAAGCCTATTAAAGATGGTGATGTGGAGACTTTGGAATTTTTACGCACGCGTGTACGCCCCTTTATTTTGCGTCGTACCAAGGCAGAAGTTGCCAAAGATTTGCCGCCCAAGGTGGAGAGCGTTACTTGTTGTGCGCTTGAAGAAGAACAAGCAGAACTCTATTCCGCCCTTGCACAAAAGCTTAAAATGCAGGTGCTTGCGGATGTGGACGAAAAGGGTATTGGCAAGAGTCAAATGTCTATTTTGGATGCACTGCTTAAATTACGCCAGATTTGTTGCCATCCGCGCCTATTAAAAATTGATATGCCGGGCTTTTCTACCAACTTGCCCTCGGGTAAATTTGATGCCTTTAAGAGTATGGTTACTGATATTGTGGAAGGCGGACATAAGGTGCTTGTCTTCTCTCAATTCGTGCAAATGCTACATATCATTAGGCAATGGTTGCAAGCCTCGGATATTCCATTCTGTTATCTTGACGGGGCAAGTAAAAATCGCTTTGAGCAGGTGGATACTTTTAATAATGATCCAAATATCCCCATTTTCCTCATTTCGCTCAAAGCCGGCGGCACGGGGCTTAATCTAACTTCTGCTGACTATGTTATTCACTATGATCCATGGTGGAACCCCGCGGTGGAAAATCAGGCCACCGACCGTACGCACCGTATCGGGCAGACAAAGCAAGTCTTCTCCTATAAGCTTATTTGTCAAAATACTGTGGAAGAAAAGATACTTAAACTGCAAGAAGCAAAGCGCGGTGTGGCAGAGGCTATTATTCCGGGGCAAGATACTATGCAATCCTTGACCCGTGAAGATTTAGAAATGCTTTTTGATGTATAAAATCAAAAAAAAACATATAATTTAAGGGTAAGACATGAAAAGAAAATTAATTATGATTTTTACTGTGTTGGCAATTTTATGCTCTATGCCTAGTATTTCTGAGGCCAGCAGGGCCATAACCTTTGTAAATAAGACCTCGCATGACATTTATGTTGCGGTGCGTTTTAAGCATAAGTCCAACGGCTGGATGACCGAGGGCTGGTGGTATGTTAAGGCAAAATCCAGCGCTGGTGTTAATTTAGATAGTAATAATAATGTTATATATATACTTGGTCAGAATGTTGGCGCTGGTGAATACTGGCGAGGGGATACCAATGACAAGCAAGATAGAAGCTTCACCGTCGTCAATGAACCCTTTAAGGTTATAGGTGATAATTCTCCTCGTGGTAGTGGCCGTAAAAAAGAGCGCTTTAACAGGGCTTCATTTAAGAATAACAGACTGGTGTATACTTTTACGCAGAATTAGCGCCCTTTTGAGTAAAACTGTCCTGCAAAAAACTTTTATATAAGTTTTTGCTTGTGTTTGGCATCTATTTTAGGGTAGGTTCCTTACGTACTTGAGGTTTTCCTTAAGATAAATTTTTGTGGTGCGTATTTACGCTTATGTATTCCGTCATAATTAATATTTATTGAGGATTTGTTTTGAAAGCTTTATCTGTTTTTTTTGTTTTTGTTCTAAGTTTTTTACATTTTACTGTTTTTAATGCGTCAGCAGATGTTAACGCGCGTGCCGCCATTTTAATGAACATGTCCAACGGTCGTATTTTATACAAACAAAACCCCTATGCTCCCATTCCGCCTGCTTCACTTACTAAAGTTATGAGTATGTATATTACTTTTGATATGGTAAGAGATAATAAAACTTCCTTAAATAGAGTTACAAAAGTCAATGCAAAAGCAGCAAAGACAGGTGGCTCAAGTATGCGACTTAAGGCCGGAGAAACTATTTCTATTGAAAAACTTCTTCTTGGCATGGCTGTTTCTTCGGGAAATAATGCTTCTACTGTTTTAGCACAAACATTAGCGCCGGATAGTAAGACTTTTGTTAATATGATTAATCAAAAAGCTCGCAGTTTGGGCATGAAAAACAGTACATTTAAGACCCCGCACGGCTTACCAGCACAGGGACAGTACACAACTGCATATGATATGCTAAAAATGGCTCGCAGTTATATGCGAGCACACCCCACGGCCATGAATTTTCATAATACACGCTCCTTTGAACATAATAAAAAACTGCACAGAAATACTAATAAACTGCTTGGAAGAGTACCGGGCATGAACGGCTTAAAAACGGGATATACTAGAGCTTCCGGCTTTAACCTTATCTTCACAGCTCAGCGCGGCGATGTAAAACTGCTTGGCGTTATCCTTGGCGGAACAAGTAGCGCTGGTCGTGACTTAGAGGTTGTAAAACTGCTCGAAGCAGGCTTTGCCACCCCCAACTCCTCAGCACAGGTGGCGCGCGCACTGAACCAACAAGTAAAAAACGCCGCTCGCTGGTAAATCTTCAGTTGAGAAAACACCTCTTGACAATGAAATGATTTTTCGGCACATACACACCACGCCAACTTAGCTCAGATGGTAGAGCAACTGATTCGTAATCAGTAGGTCGGGAGTT
>CAYJHU010000113.1:0-7780 GCA_964369655.1 uncultured Desulfovibrionaceae bacterium
CAAAGGGGATAATCCCCTTTGGCGGTGGGTTTGGGAGGCAGAGCCTCCCAATAAAAATCATTTAGCCTGTGCTTTCTTAGGCCTACGTAAAATCAACCAAGCGTGCCCTTTGGTGTAAACGGATTTGGCCTTGGTTAAGGCCGCTTCACCATAGCCGGCATACAAATCGATGCGGCGTACTTGTATGGCTCCGCCGGTATCTTGTGCAAAACCTAGACCGTTTAGAACTTGCGTATCCACCTTTCCTTCAGTGGGTATAACGCCAGCCTTGGTGGCGCCGCGTGTAGGCAAACTGTAGGCTACGATGGCTCCGAGGGGAAGTATGCGTGAATCTGTCGCCATGCTCACCCAAGGGGTCATGGCACTGCCGAGGGTACCCTGCGGGGTGGCGGCTCCAAAGCGAAAAAAGGCATAACCAGAGGCGGCAGTTAAAAAGGCACGGCGACTTTCTTGGGTGGCCCCGTCCCACCATGCGCGTAGGCCCTTCATGCTGGCATTTCTGCGTTTGACCTGCCCTGTTTCAATAAGATAACCGGCCATGCTCTTTCCTCTGTAACCATTTAAACCTGCGAATAGAATTGCTCTGGTTGTCCCATCTTCAAAGGCTAAAACACCTGAACCTTGAAGCATGAGGGAATAAGCATCAAATGGGTGCTTAACCCACGCAATTTCGAGATTTTTTCCAGCAAGCGCACCGTCCATGTCAATGGCTACCCGACTATGATAAGGAGGATCGGGGCGAATGACCGAAGTAAAGGCACTGTCTGGGCAGGTATGTGTTTTTAAGCATTGAGCTAAATGCGGTGCAACCTCTTCCGGCAAGCGGTATAAAGGATATTGATATATTTCATTTTGCTTATAACTTGCCTCGATAACGGGAGAAAAATAAGAGGTGAAATGAACTTTTGGGCTCACCTTAAGCCATATAAAATTATCGGCTAAAAGCCCCGGTTCTTTATCAAGACGTGGTAAAAGAGTTTTTAATAATTCTAAAGATTCAATGATGGCTTTATAGGAAATCTGCATACCATTATGTTCCATAGCTATGGCATCGGCGGGCTGTCTTTTGGCATAATTCAGTGAATTTTCAAGCTCATCGGCAAGCTCCATCCATGACTGCATGCCTTGCCTTTCTTTTTGTAGCTTTTGGGCATGTGATTTGGCAAGATCTATAGAAATTGGTTTTAATATTAATTCGTTGGCAGGAAGTGGCTTAATCTCTTTATGTCTGCTGGGATCTTTTTTCTCAGCGGCAAATACAGCACCATTTAGGCTAAAAATTAACAACAATAGAGAAAAAATCCCACCAAATATCCAATACTTTCCTTTTAAGAACATAACAAATCCTCACCCGTAACTTTTCCCATAAAAATATGGACATTTGTAAAAAACTAGCATAAGGGATGGTATCTTAATTCATAAGGAGAACCACCCAATGGCGCATAAGAAAATTGAACGTCACAAAGAATTAGATCGCCGTCGTAAACGTCGTGCAGAACGCTTGAAACAACGTGTACGCGATGCCAAAGCCGAAGCAAAGGCAAAATAAGGAATCTATTCCTTTTGAATAATGCTTGGGTCTGTAGCATATGCAGATCCTCGCATTATCGTCGTTTTTATTCACATCAATTCACAAAGCAATTATCCTTCAGGAAATATCATGCCTATCTATGAATATCAATGTACTCAATGCCATACTGTCTTTGAAGAATGGCTAAGTATAAATAGTGCCACCGAAACAGAACCCTGCCCTGAGTGCAAGGGCGAAGCACATCGCATTATCTCCAACACCACCTTTGTTCTCAAGGGCGGCGGTTGGTATACTACCGAATATGGCAATCGCAAAAATGACAGTGCACAAGCAAGCTCTTCAACTTCCAGCACGCCAAGTGCAAGCAGCAAAAGTGAAGCTAGCTCCCCTGTGCCAACCACAAATACTACTAACAGCACTGCCCCCCAAAGCGCAAGTGCCGCAAGTGCATAAGAAAGAGAAAAGATATGATTGAAAGATACAGCCGCTCTGCCATGAGTGCCCATTGGACGCTAGAAAAACGCTTTGATGCTTGGTTAAAAGTAGAACTTGCCGTATGTGAAGCTTGGCATGAACTTGGTCGTATCCCAAGCGAGGCCATGGAAGTTATCCGTGCAAAAGCCGCCTTTGACGTGCCGCGTATTTTAGAAATTGAAGAAACAACCCGCCATGATGTTATAGCTTTTTTAACTTCGGTTGAAGAGCATGTGGGACCGGAAGCACGTTTCATTCACCTTGGTTGTACTTCTTCTGACATTGTGGACACGGCCAATGCCGTCATGCTTAAAGACGCCGGTGTGCTTATCGTCGAAGACATTGAAATGTTGCTCGAAACCTTAAAGACGCTTGCCAACACCCATAAGGGAGTGCTTTGCATGGGTCGCACCCACGGCATTCACGCCGAGCCCACCAGCTTTGGTCTAAAAATAGCTGGATATTATACTGAATTTACTCGCCATCTTGAGCGCGTTAAACTTGCCCTCGAAAACATGCGCGTGGGCAAACTTTCCGGCGCCGTTGGCACCTATGCTTTTTTAAGCCCTGAGGTAGAAGCCATCACCATGCGCCATTTGGGGCTTGAAGTGGATCCTCACTCTACTCAAATTATCCAGCGCGACCGCTATGCTCAATTTTTTACGGCGCTTGCCATCATGGGCGGCGGCATTGAGCGCTTATGCGTTGAGCTTCGTCACTTGCAGCGCACAGAAGTTATGGAAGTGGAAGAAGGTTTTAGAAAGGGGCAAAAAGGTTCTTCCGCCATGCCGCACAAGAAAAATCCCATTTCTGCAGAAAATATGACCGGCCTTGCTCGTCTTTTGCGCTCCAACGCACTTGCCGCCATGGAAAACCAAGCCCTTTGGCACGAGCGCGACCTCAGCCCCTCTTCCGTGGAGCGGGTCATCATGCCTGCTTCCCCCATCTTAGCTGATTATATTTTGCACCGCCTAAATAATTTGCTTGCAAACCTTGTGGTAAAGCCTGAGCGCATGCAAAAAAATATGGAGCATTCCCTCGGTATTTATTATTCACAAAGAGTGCTTACAAAGCTTATCGACAGCGGCATTGCACGCCAAAAAGCCTATGAGTTGGTGCAAGCTTGTGCCATGTATAGCTTTGAAAATAAAATTTTCTTTGGCGATGTTGTGCAAAAAAATGCAGAAATTACCTCACGTATCGATAGTGCAAGCCTTGCAGAATTATTTGATTCAGGCTATTATCTGCAACATGAAGACGCTATTTTTGCGCGCATCTTCCATTCCTAAGCTTTAAAGAGGAGTGCTTATGTTAGAATTAAAACGCCGCTTAGCTCGTATTTTAATTGAAAAATCATATAGAGAAGGGAACTTTACCCTTTCTTCCGGCCGCAAGAGCGACTACTATTTTGACTGCCGTGTTACGGCCTTACATCCCGAAGGCTCTTGGCTCATCGGAACACTTTTCAATAAATTATTGGCAGATATAGACATTAAAGGCCTTGGCGGCATGACCCTTGGCGCAGACCCCTTAGTTTCTGCCACCACGGTAATTTCTCACGAAATGGGACGTCCGCTGGCTGGGCTTTTAGTTCGTAAGGAAGCCAAAGGACACGGCACAGGACAATTTGTGGAAGGACTAGGAAATTTTGAAAAAGGCGATAAAGTAGCCATGGTGGAGGACGTTGTCACCACCGGAGGTTCACTGCTCAAAGCCTGCACCAAGGTATCTGAAGCCGGACTTGAAATTGTCAGCGTATGCACTATCTTAGATAGACAAGAGGGTGGCCGCGAAATCCTGCAAGATAATGGCTACAACTTATTAGCCCTATTTACGCGTGAAGAATTAGTTGCGCTTGGGCGCTCATAATACTCTTACCAAGCGTGTTCACGAGATAGCATGATGTATACAAAGGTTCTGCGATTTTTGGCTTTACAAACGGTATTTTGCCTATCTTTACTGCCATTTACGTGCAGCAACTACCTTTTTATGGCTCATGCTGAAAATTGGACCCCTCAAATCCGTAATGCAGCTTTGCCACAGCGCATTGTTGCTGTGGATAAATCCAGACAGCAATTTTATTTATATCAAAAAAATACGCCCTTTAAACTTACCCACAACTATCCTTGCACCACAGGGCAAATAGATGGCGACAAGCAAGTCACCAACGACAAACGCACCCCCGAAGGCGTCTATTTTGTAGATTACAAAATCAGCAAAGGCCTTGATTTTAAAGAATATGGCGGTATTGCATACACCTTAAACTATCCAAACCCTGTGGATAAATTACGCGGAAAAACAGGCTATGGCATTTGGATTCACTCCAAGGGTGATGGCATAAAACCACGTATTACACGCGGTTGTGTAGCCATTGGCCTTGATGAAATTGCCACCGTAGGGCATCTACTTACCTCAGGAACAGCAGTGGTCATCGGCGAAAGTCTTGATGTGGGTTCAGTGCCCATTTTAGATGATGGCACCGCCGAACATTTGCGCCGTCAAATGGAGCAATGGACACGCGCCTGGGCTAGTCGCTCTCACAGCCTTTTTGATTTTTATGACGGCGAATCCTACAGCAAGGCCATGCCCGAAACCTTTGAGGCTTTTCGACTTAATAAAGAAAGACTTTTTAAACGCCTTAAATGGATAAATATTTTTAATAAGCAAGTGCATGTTCTTGAAGGTCCAGGGTACTGGGTCACTTGGAGCGAGCAATTTTATCGTGCGCCAAATCTCTCCACCGAGGGCATACGTCGCCTTTATTGGCAAAAAGATGCCAACAATGTCTTTCGCATTGTAGGCATGGAATGGATTCGCAGTGATGTTGGCATGGAAGCAGCCTTTAACAAGGGCGAGCTGGTAGCCAGCACCGATAAAAGCACAAGCGATGCTTCTACTGCCGGTGATGCAGACGAAACACCTTCCGTTCCATCACTGACTATGCCTGAACAAGCCGACGCAACACCCGCCGTAAAAAGCGATACAAAAGTTGCCGCAACTCAACCAGCAAAAGAAACTCCCGCGGTAAGCAATCTCCCCGCTAAGGGCACATTGGTTTCCATGGATGATAAACCATCCCCCACTGGTAAGCCTGCGACTCCTGCCGCTAAAAAAAGCATAAGCATTACCCCAGAACTTACCGCCATAATGCAAAAAAATATTACTGCCTGGCAAAAGGCATGGCAAAACCGCAATGCTGAAAGTTTTTATGCTTTCTATGATTCTGCTCTTTATGGAAACGTTGCCGGACAAAAAAATGAAAGTGCGTTCCATCGCCTCAAAGGGCTTATGAATGCATATTTCAAAAGACCTTGGATAGAAATGCTGATTACAGACGGCAAAATTCTTGCTCAAGGTGACAGCGTCGTGACCAGCATGAACCAATGGATTTTTGTACCAAAGAAAAAGCCTTTCCAAGGCCAACATACTCTGTACTGGCAAAAAAATGCCCAAGGCAAGTGGCGCATTGTGGCCTCTAAGTGGGAAGATAGCAAAGCTACCTTGCAAGCTGCTTACCTTGAAAGCATCAGCGCTCCTGTCAATGCAAGTTTAGAAGCGTGGCGAAAAGATTGGCTTACCGGCGATGTGGATAAATACGTAAGCCACTATGCAGATAAAGCGCGTCAAGGCGGCCGCAATAAGAATGGCATTGCCGCACATAAAAATCGTGTTTGGAAAAAAGCAGCACCAGCAAAAGTTCAACTTACCGGCATTCGTATTCAGCTTGTTCCTGAGGGGATTCAGGCTGACATGCTTCAAGTCTACGAAGATACCAATGGCAAAGGCGATAAAGGAACCAAAACTCTTTTACTCATCCCAACCCAAGATGGTTGGAAAATTGCAAAAGAAAATTGGGTAAAGTTACGCTAATTAAAACTTCAGCCACAAGGAAGCTCAATGGCTTTATCGCATGAAAAATTAAGCATTATTCTTATGCATGACAGTGGAGAAAGCAAACGCATTCGTGTGCGGCGCTCTCGCTTTCGCACCTTAATTACTTTTTTTGTGCTCTGCCCATTTATAGCTATCGCAGGCTTTGCTGGTGTATATTATTTGTGGGAAGCCAATCAAAAACTCCAAGTAGAAATTGCCCATTTGCAACAAAATAACGATAAATATGAAATAACAACAAAGCGCCTTACTCATCTTGAAGCCTTGCTAAATAAGCAAAGTAATGTGCAAGAACGCCTTGTGCATAATGTAGCTACAAGTAAAAGCAAAAATGAAGTCGCTAAAGCAGAAAGTAACACAAAAAAAACTAGCGCAGACACTAAAAAAGACGACAAAACCAAAACTGAAACCACTGCCAAAACTGAAGCTACAGCAAAAACAGAAGCCCCAGCTACAACAGAGGCCGCAGCCTCAACTGAAGCCGATCCTGCTAAAAAAGATGACGTAAAAGCAGAAGATCCGAAGACGGAAGATACAGCAAAAGAAAAAGTACAAGAAGATGATGACCCAGGGCACGCTGATTTTCCTGTCCTTGATACCAAGGAAGTTATCATTCAAAATGTCACGAGTATTCTCTCAGCTAAAAAGCGCTTGCGTACCTCTTTTGACATCCGCAATGGATCTGACGAAGGTATAGCCGGTGAAGTTTTTTGCATCCTTAGCCTTGAGTCAGGCAAGACCGTTCGCCTAGTCCCCAAACCAGCTGAAGCCGGAAAATATAAAATTTCTCGTTTCAAAAAAGCTGTTATGGTTACCGACATTGACCCTTCATGGAATATGACCAATGCTCAAATTATCCTTGAAGTAAAAAACTCTGAGGGAAAAGAAATCTTCAGAAATATTTATGCGGTATCACAATAATAAGTAGCTAAAATCGAAGAGTTTTAATCTTTTTTAGCCAAATATCATCCCCTAGAAAAAATAACACATAGCATAAAAACAATAAAAATGCAAAAAAAAAGCTTGCCAAAGATAGTTTTTTTCCTTACTGTGCCTATCTCAACTTATTGCACATAAAGGATGGTGCTTTCTGAAAGTAGATGCATATCATTGTAAACACTGACAAAAGTTAATAACCGCGACACAAACCAACCTGCCCAAAGGGGAAGGGTTGTTTTTTGTCGCCTTTATGGCGTTATAGTATTGTTATTGCCCTTTGTAACCTGTTAATAAGCTAATTTTATATGTATTCTTTAAGAATACAGGTGAAGATTTTTTCTTCCCTCAATTACCCTGCCGCTGCAGGTAAGGGTAGCTTTAACAGTTTTGGCAATGTCCATATCACCCGCTACAAGCGGAAAAACGTTAGACATTGAGGTACCCGATGGGTCAGATCACCAAACAGTTTGGCAAGATCAAAGTCACACTCCCCATTCCACACTTATTGAATCTCCAAATAGATTCATATCGTAAGTTCCTTCAAGAAGGCGCCGTTAAGCGTAGCCCCAATGAAGGTTTGGAAGGAGTATTCCGTACAGTATTTCCCATAGAGGATTTTAATCGCACGGCCAGCCTTGACTTTGTAGATTATATCATCCAAGACCCTAAATATGACCAGGCCGAGTGTATTTCCAAGGGCTTGACATATGAAGCCCCCATTCGCATTAAAATGCGACTTGTAGTATATGATGTGGACGAGGATTTGGATAGCCGCACCATACGCGACATCAAGGAACAAGATATTTATTTTGGCACCTTGCCCCTTATGACCGAAAAAGGCACCTTCATTATTAATGGTACCGAGCGCGTCATCGTTAACCAGTTGCAGCGCTCTCCCGGCATTATCTTTGAGCATGACGGCGGTAAAACTCATACCAGCCGTAA
>CAYJHU010000114.1:0-7762 GCA_964369655.1 uncultured Desulfovibrionaceae bacterium
GGCCTCCGGCGTGACAGGCCGGCGTTATAACCGTCTTAACTACCGCTCCAATTCCGTTAGGAAATGTATTAATAGCAAAAGTCAAAGTCTTTTGCAAGAACTTTTTTGTGGCGGAGCGGAAGGGACTCGAACCCTCGGCCTCCGGCGTGACAGGCCGGCGTTATAACCGACTTAACTACCGCTCCGTTTTTTTTCGCAACACATATTTTTTATCACGCAAAAATATGGTGGGCTAACAAGACTTGAATCTGTAACCCCCGCCCTATGAAGGCGACGCTTTACCATCTGAGCTAACAGCCCAAAGGAAACATGTTTTTAAGGCAAAGTGCCCTACCTGTCAACTATTTTTTTGTCACATTATTTTATTTTTTTCACAAAAAAATTTTCGCAAAAAAAGTTCACTTTGCGTCTTTACTTTACCACAATCAGCCATATTTATGTACTACATTTTGGAGTTCTAAACCCAGCATCATCAGAAAAATATATACTACAATTTCACTTAAAAATATCATAGACACTCATGGCCTATGATGTTAATCTTACAAGATAAAAACAATTTATAACACCCTAGTGGTGCATTTTTTGCAAGTTTACGTGAATGGATATATTTAATTTACCTGCTGAATCTATTTTAAGTTTTATACTTACCATCATGCGCGTGAGCATAATTATGTTTATGCTCCCTATCTTTTCGTCTGATCGCGCACCCACGCAGGTAAAAGCCTTTGCAACCATTGTTATTACGCTTGGAATCTGGCCACAGCTTTCCTTACCGGGGGTGTCCATGCCAGCACACCCTGTGGATTTGGGCATACTCTTTATTAATGAGCTCATCCTTGGCCTTTTGATAAGCATTTGTATTAACTTTGTATTTATGGGAATCCAAGCCGGCGGTGAGCTTTTTGGCTTTCAAATGGGCTTTACCATGATTAACTTTGCTGACCCGCTCACCGGCAACCAAACCGGCATCACCGCCTTCTTCTTATGGATGGTGGCAACCCTTACTTTTCTGACTCTTGACGGGCATTTGTATATGTTACAAGCTTTTGCCCTAACTTTTAAGATTATCCCTGCCGGTGGTTTGGTGCTTGGTGAGCTACTCATGAACGAAGTCTTTGAGCTTTCGGCACAAATGTTTATCATTGCATTAAAAATTGCAGCTCCTGTTATGACAGCACTTTTTCTTATTGAACTGGCCCTAGCCCTTGTCAGCCGTGCTTCGCCGCAGGTGAACATTATGGACATTGGCTTTCCAGTAAAAATTGGTGCAGGTTTTTTCTTTCTTGGCATGTTATTAATTATCATGTCTGAATACATGGAAGCATATATTTTTAGAATGGAAGCCATGCTCTCCAATATTTTGCAAATCGGTAGCCCCTTAGGCAAGTAATATAGAATCATACAAAAGGTAAGCCATGTTTGGTAAACAAGAAGATCCGAGCAGAACCGAAAACGCGACACCAAAGCAGATTAACAAAAGTCGCGAAAAGGGAAATGTGCCTAAATCTCAAGAAGCCAGTAAGCTTGTAAGCTTGGTGGCAGGCATGCTTGTTCTTACCTTTTGGATTGAGTATATGGGCAAAGATATTATGGATTTGTATAAGCATTTTCTGACGCGCTTTAACGAATTTCAAGCCGACACCGAGAGTGTTTACAGTTTGTTTATCTGGATTTCTTTCTACATAGCAAAAATGTTATTGCCAGTCTTGCTTTTTTTGGGCGCTGCGGCGTGGCTTTGCATGCGTTTACAAGTAGGCAGCCTTTGGACCACAAAAGTTTTTGAGCCTAAGTGGGAAAAATTTAATGTCATAAAAGCCTTAAAGAACATGTTGATTTCACCGCAGACTGTTTTCCGCTTGCTGAAAAGCTTGCTTTTTGCTGCCGTAATTTCGCTTATTCCCGGCATTATTATTATGCAAGAGTCCGAAAACTTTTTGCCCATGTTTCATGAAGACGCCAATGTGGTTTTGGCTTACATGCTCAATACCGGCTTTGACATGGTATATTATACGCTTATCCCCATGGCGGCCATTGCCGCCTTTGATGTGTGGCAAAGTCGCTTTGCCTATTATGAAGGCCTAAAAATGACTAAGGACGAGGTCAAGGACGAGCGCAAACAAGCCGATGGTGACCCCGTAATTAAGCAGCAACAAAGACAAAAAATGATGGCCATGATGCAAAAGCGCATGTTTCAGGACATTCCCAAGGCAGATGTGGTTATTACCAACCCTACCCATATTGCCGTTGCCATTTATTACAACACTCAAGAAGCGCCTGCTCCCATTGTGCTTGCTAAGGGTGCGGATCTTATCGCCGAGCGCATTAAAGAAGTTGCGCGTGAGCATCGCGTGCCCATTCGTGAAAATGTCCCCTTGGCACGAGCTTTGTATAAGAGTGTAGAAATAGGGGATATGATTCCCGAAGAATTATATAAGGCTACGGCTTCCATTCTTGCCAATATTTGGAAAATGCAAGGTAAGATGCCTAGATAATAGCTTTACTTATTTTGAGCTAAGAGAAAAAAAGCTCACTCATATACCGCAAAAAGGATGTCATAAATATGGCTACAATACCACAACTCGACTACGAACGCTTTGCCAAGCATGGTGATTTTATGCTGGCTGGCGGTGTTGTGCTCATTTTATTTATGATGCTCATTCCTTTGCCTACATTCTTGCTAGACTTTATGCTCACGGTGAGTATTTCCATTTCATTACTTGTCCTTATCACCACCATGTTCATGACAAGTCCGCTGGAATTTTCCATATTTCCATCCTTATTGCTTGTCACAACCCTTTTGCGTCTTGCGCTCAACGTTTCGTCCACACGACTCATTTTGCTTAATGGCGAAAAAGGCGTAGATGCGGCCGGTGACGTTATTCGTTCATTTGGTGAATTTGTGGTGGGCGGCAGTTATGTTGTTGGCGCCGTAATCTTTATGATTTTGTTTATTCTTAACAAAACCGTTATCACCGCCGGTACCACGCGTATTGCCGAAGTTGCCGCACGTTTTACCTTGGACGCCATGCCCGGTAAGCAAATGGCCATTGAGGCCGACCTAAATGCCGGTCTTATTGATGAAGAAGAAGCCACCTCACGCCGTAATGCACTACGCCGCGAAGCTGACTTTTATGGCGCCATGGACGGTGCGTGTAAGTTCGTTTCCGGTGACGTAAATGCTGGCATGCTCATCACCATGATCAACCTCATTGGTGGTATCATCATTGGTGTTGTGCAAAAAGAAATGGACTGGGGCACAGCGCTGACCACCTATTCTTTGCTCACCATCGGTGACGGTCTTGTGAGTACCATCCCCTCCATCTTAGTTTCCACAGGCACCGGTCTTTTGGTCTCACGTGCCGCCGCCGAAGCTAAAATGGGCGAAGAGTTCATGGCACAACTTACCTTTAATACCAAAGCCTTACAAATGGTATCCTTGGTATTATTGGTCTTTGCCATTGTGCCCGGACTGCCAACAATTCCTTTCTTAATGCTTTCTATCGCCACCTTTGTTGCCGCGCGTATGACAGCCAAAGATAAGGACGAAGAAGAAGCCGCTGCCGCCGCCAAAAAAGCCAAAAAAGGCGCAAGCCCCACCGGTACAGCCGACACCCCCGAAGAAGTGCAAGCACTCTTGCATCTTGACTCTTTGGAGCTTGAGGTGGGTTATGGATTGATTCCTCTGGTGGATGAAGAACAAAGTGGCAATTTACTCTCGCGCATTCGCTCTATTCGTAGGCAATTTGCCCTCGATATGGGTGTTGTTATTCCGGCTTTGCACCTGCGTGATAATTTACAGCTCAAGCCCGGCCAATACGCCTTACTCATTAAGGGTAATCAGGTGGCCTCGGCAGAAATTTTGGTGGACCATTTCCTTGCTATGGATCCTGGCAATGCCACTACGCAAATTAGAGGCATTGAAACACGCGAACCGGCTTTTAACTTACCTGCGCTCTGGATTCCAGATTCGCAAAAAGATGAAGCCATGCTGGCCGGCTATACCGTGGTAGATCCTGCCACTGTTATCGCCACCCATTTAACTGAAATTTTCCGCAAGCATTTAAGCGACTTCCTTGACCGCCAAGCCGTACAAGGCTTACTAGACACCTTGGCAAGAAATTCGCCCAAGGCCGTGGAAGAGTTGGTTCCGGGTACCTTGCCCCTTGGTGTGGTGCAAAAGGTTTTACAAATCTTGGTGCGCGAAAACGTAACCATTCGCGACATGCTTACCATTGTGGAAACCTTAGGCGACTATGGCGGCAGCATTAAACAAGCGGATATGTTGGCAGAATATGTGCGGGAACGTTTGTCGCGCTCCATCGTGCGCCCCTATTTGGATAGCGCAGGCGGACTTTCTGTCTTAACGCTAGACCAGCAAGCCGAGCGCACAGTGCAAGAGAGCATACGCCAAACCGATGGCGGGACTTTCCTCTCTTTGAACCCTGTCGTGGCACAAAAACTTATCCAAAGCGTGAATAATGCTGTAGAAAATGCCGTCATGGCCGAAGGACAACCGGTACTTTTAGCCTCACCGGTCATCCGTCCGCATTTGGCACAGCTTATAACTCGATTTTTGCCTGCGGTTCCGGTTATTTCACAAGCTGAAATACCACCTGACATTCAACTACAATCTGTGGGCATAGTGGGGATTGAATAATGCATGTTAAAACATATACAGGTCTAAATACACAGGATATTCTTGCCCAAATTAAGGAAGAACTTGGGTCTGAAGCTGTGATTTTGAGCAACCGTAGCTTGCGCAAAAATGGCCAGCGTTATTACGAAGTAACAGCCGGTGTTGAGCGCAATGTACCGCCAAGCAATACGGCGCCGGCCGCAGGTGCCACCAAGGCCACAGCCAAAGCCGCTTATGCCTCAGCAGAACATGTAGGCGCCAAGGGCAAAAAAGCCGCTGCCAGCGCAGATGGTAATTCGCAACAACTTTCTGCCAGCCAGCGTGTCAAACAATTGGCATCTAATTATGTCAAAGATGGTCAATTTTCTGACGCAGGGAGTTCATACAGCCAAAATCCTGTAGGTTGGACCGAGTGGCATAAGGAATGGCTACAAATAAAAGACCATCTTTTTGCCCTTATGAAGCCTTCTATTCAGATGGAAAAACTTTCGCCGCGCCAGCGTGTAGCCTTGGAATATTTACAGCGTGAAGGCGTGTCAGACGTTGTAATACTTGAATTATATCGTCGCTTACTCGCAAGCCCCACGGACTCTGTTTTGCAATCTTTGGGCGAAATTGTGCCCATTGCCCCTTGGGGGAGTGAGCTTTGGGAACAGCGTTTGCATTGTTTTACTGGACCCTATGGTGTTGGCAAAACTACCACAGCTTTGCGCATGGCTATTCAACTGCGTGCACAAAACCCCTCGTGCCGTATTGCCTTCATCAATGCGGACTGCCTCAGAGGCAACGGAAGGCTTGTTTTACGCCATTGGGCGGAGCTTTCAGACTTTGCCTATACAGAGGCGCAGGACCGAGAAGGCATCAAAAAAGCACTGGTATTGCATGCGCAGGCAGACAAAATTTTTATTGATTTACCAAGCTTGCGTGTCCAAAATTTGACACATGCGAGTCAAAAAAGTGACGTCCATTTGCAAGATCAATATGCACAGCTTGGACTAAGCGGTGATATGGCCGGCACAAAAGCCACGCACATTGTCCTTTCGCCTACTTACGATGGCGCGCAGCTTATGAATTTTTTACAGCGCTATACACCTGATGGGGCGGCAAGCCTTGTGTGGTCAAAGCTTGATGAGTGCATAAGTTTTGGCAGTATTGTTAACGCTGCAGCTTCTTGCCATTTACCGGTTTCAGCGCTTTCCTACGGGGCAGAGCTGAGAGATACACTGTCCGTTGCCAGTGATTCACTTTTATGGCGACTTATTTTTAAACGACAATTACCAAGCGCAACAACAGCGCCGGCATAACGATAATTTCGTGCAAGAGCACGCTTAAGGCTCAATTAAAGGGTTAATAAAAGGGGAGTTTTTATGCAAGATACATTTCCATTGGTCATTTCCGTAACCTCCGGTAAGGGTGGAGTAGGTAAAACCAATCTTTCGGTAAATCTTGCCGTGGAGCTGGCAAAATTTGGCAAGCGCGTTGTCTTGCTTGATGCTGACCTTGGCTTAGCCAATGTTGATGTATTGCTAGGCGTTACACCCTCTCGAAATTTATTTCACCTTTTCCACGAAGGCACAAACATTCGAGATATTTTATATCCCACCAACTATGGATTTTCCATCTTGCCGGCCTCTTCCGGCATGAGTGAGATGCTCTCTCTAGACACAGGGCAAAAGCTTGAACTTTTGGAAGCTGTAGATGTTTTGGAAGAAGAAGTAGATTATTTACTGGTAGATACAGGCGCTGGCATCAGCGACAATGTGCTGTATTTTAACCTTGCGGCTCAAGAGCGTATTGTGGTGCTCACCCCAGAACCCACCTCGCTCACCGATGCCTATGCGCTCATCAAAGTGCTTAAAACCAATCACGGCGTAGAGCATTTTAAGGTGGTTATTAATATGGCGCATGATTTGCGCGCGGCTAAAGTAGTTTTTAGTCGCTTACATCAAGCCTGTGAACATTTTTTAAGCGGGGTTTCTCTTGATCTTGTGGGCATTATCCCCCGCGATACCACGGTACGTCAGTCGGTGGTGCAGCAATTACCATTGTGCGTTAATGACCCAAGCTCCATTGCCGCCAAAGCCATGAGTGGCATTGCTCAAACCATGCTTGAGTGGGAAGCACCAAAAAGACTTGATGGAAATATAAAATTTTTCTGGAAAAAACTTTTATTCCAGCAGTAAGTTCATAAAAGTGTAACATTTTTTAATAATCATTCAGGTGCAATAGAGAAGAAGGAGAGATTATGCAAGAAGCTCAATCTCATAAACACTCGCTTCCGCCTTGGGAAGCCATGGAACAGGGACACTCTTCATGGTGCGACTTTTTGCCCATGGAACAAGAAAGTATAGTACGTCATTACGCGCCCAAAATTCGCTTCCTTGCTCTACGCTTGAAGGCAAAACTGCCCAAAACAGTTTCCCTCAACGAAATGATTAGCGCCGGCACGTTGGGACTTATGGAAGCATTAGGTAAGTTTCAACCACAGCTGGGCGTGCGCTTTGACACCTATGCGGGAAATCGCATCCGCGGTGCTATGCTTGATGAGCTGCGCAAACTCGACTGGTTTCCGCGGCCTTTACGTCAAAAAGTTCGTCAAATTGACAGCGCCATGCGCACCATTGAACGCACTCACGGACGTCAAGCCACCGAAGAAGAACTTGTCGAAATCACAGCTTTAAGTATACAAGATATTCGCCAAGGCCTTGAAGCTTTGCAAAGTCAGCTTATGGTCTCACTAGATGCCGTACACGACTCTGCCCTTGGCGAAACACAAAGCCGTGATGAACCATATTCCATCACCGCAGAAAGAGAAATGCTTGAGCGGCTTATGCCCCTTATAAGCACATTGACACCAAGAGAAAAGCTGGTATTATCACTCTACTATAATGAAGAATTGAATATGCGTGAAGTGGCTGACGTTATGGAAATTACTGAGGGACGCGTGTCACAATTGCACTCGCAAGCCCTAAAGCGTTTACGCCAAGAATTTGCCAAAACGTATGAGAAGACTTAGTATATAAATATAAACTTTTGTAGGGAGGAATAATATATGCCATACGATCCTAATATCCGCGTGCTCATCGTGGACGACTTTTCCACCATGCGCCGCATAGTGCGTAACGT
>CAYJHU010000115.1:0-7718 GCA_964369655.1 uncultured Desulfovibrionaceae bacterium
CTCGCCTACGGCTACAAGCCCTTCGGGTCGGTTTTTGAAAAAAGTTCCCTCCCCCCCCCCCCCCCCCTCCCTCAAAAACTTTTATGTGAATTTCCCTTATGGGAAATTCTAAGCACTGAGATTTATCCCGTCATTTTTCAACTTGTTGAAAATGACGTATAAGGGTTTCCAAAGGGGATTATCCCCTTTGGCGGAGGGACTGGGAGGCAGAGCCTCCCAGAAGTCATTTTGTATTTTTAGAATTATAGATATATTATGAAAGTTACATTACAAGACGTCACTAAGTATTTTGGTGGCAATACTATTTTAGAGAATTTTTCGCTGGATATTGAATCCGGCGTGCGTTTGTGCGTGTGTGGTTCTAACGGTACGGGCAAATCCACGCTTTTGCGTATCATTGCCGGTATGGAAACCACCGATGGCGGGCGTGTGCTCATGCCAAAAGAGAGCCGCCTTGGCTATGTGGAGCAGGAGCTGAGTGAAGATTCCTTGCAAAAACCGCTTTTGAGTTATGTGCAAGAAGCCTTGCCTGATTGGCAGGACTTTTGGAAAGAGTGGGAAAAGGCAGCGCACTCTGATGACCAAAGTGCTTTAAACGAGCTGATGGCAAGGCAGGCTGAGCTTGAGGCGGTGTATGGCTATAATCCGGAACATCGTGCGCAGGCGGTTTTGAGTGGTCTTGGTTTTTCGCAGGATAAGTGGGCTATGCCGCTGTGCAAGCTTTCCGGCGGCTGGCGCGAAAGGGCAAAGCTTGCGCGCGTGCTTACGGCTGGTGCAGATATTTTGCTTTTGGACGAGCCTACCAACCACCTTGATATTGAGGCTGTGGAATGGCTTGAGAGCTTCTTGTTGGCCTTTAAGGGCGTGCTTATTTTTGTGGCGCACGATAGGGTTTTTATGGATAAGGTGAGTACGCATGTGCTTTATCTTGGCATGTCGCGCCCATTTTTCCGCAAGGCTAACTTTACAGAGTTTATTGCCATGCAGGAAGAGCTTGAGGCGCAAAGAGAGCGCGAGGCCAAGAGCCTGCAGGATGAAATTGCACGCAAAATGGCCTTTGTGGATCGCTTCCGCGCAAAAGCCACCAAGGCAAGACAGGCCGGCTCACGCCAAAAAATGGCTAAAAAGCTCGAAAAAGAACTGGAAAACTTTCAGCCGGAGCAAAAGCGCCGCACCTTGAACTTTAGCTGGCCGCAAGCCACACGTACAGAAAAAATGGTGCTTGGTGTGGTGGATGTGGACTTTGCTTTTGCCGGTGATGGTAAGCACTTATGGCCGGCGCTCTCCTTTAATTTATATCGCGGACAGCGCGTTGCCTTGGTGGGGCCCAATGGCTGCGGAAAATCCACCTTGCTAAAAATTTTGGCAGGGCGACTTGAAAAAACAGGCGGCGTTGTGCAGTGCGGATCCTTGGTGCGCCTTGGGTATTTTAGCCAGCATCAACTGGATGTGCTTAATGCCGATGGCACTGTACTTGGCGAAATTCGTCGTCTTTCTGACCCACGCACCACCGAAGAAGAATTAATGAGCGTTCTTGGCATGTTTATGCTGGGTAAAAATTATTTTGAGCGCAAGGTGCTGTCGCTTTCCGGCGGCGAAAAGAGTAGACTTATTTTGGCAACGCTTTTTTTGGGGCGTTGTAACTTCCTTATCTTGGACGAACCCACCAACCACCTTGACCTTGAAAGCCGCGAGGCGCTCATCACAGCCCTTGATGCCTTTGACGGAACCTTGCTTATGGTGGCGCACGATCGCTGGCTGCTTTCAGAAGTGGCAGAAGAAGCGTGGGCGCTCTCTGAGGACGGTATTGTGCGCTATGAGCGCGGTTTTGCAGAGTATGACGCTGCGCGCCGTGCGAAACTTGCGGAAAAAGAAAGTCCAAAGTCCGCAAATACAGAAATTAGCAATGCCAATAAACAAAGCCTTTCGCGCGATGAATTAAAAATTCTTAAGCGCAAGCAGGCAGAAGAACGCAATGCACTTTCAAAAGAAATGCAGCCCGTGCAAAAGAGATATACACATTGCGAGGCTACGCTTGAAGAGCGAATGCTTGAGCAAGAGGACATAGAACAAAAGCTTGCCGATCCGGAAGTTTATGCCAATGAAGCCGAGTCCGCGCCGCTTTTGCGCCGTTTTGGAGAAGTAAAGGAAGAGGTGGAAGGGCTTTTGGAGGAGATGGCACAGCTTGAAGAAAAGCTTGCAATCTTAGAAGAAAGACGCAAAGCCATCCTTGGGGAAGAGTATGAAAAATAAAGTGATGGACGTGGTGGCTGCCGTTATTTGGCAGGGCGAAGGTAAGGAAAAAAAATATTTAGCCCAACAACGCCCTTTACATTATCCCATGGCGGGTTTATGGGAATTTCCTGGTGGTAAGGTAGATGCCGGCGAAAGTCATGAAGATGCGCTACGGCGTGAGCTTTTTGAGGAATTGCAAATTGTTGTAGATAAGATGCGCTTTTGGCAAAGTGTGGAGCATGAATATCCCATGTGGAAAGTGCGCTTGCATTTGTACCATGTGGATGCATTTAGTGGTCAGCCACAATGCGTAGAAGCGCAAAATATCCGCTTTATCTATCCGCATGAGGCTTTATCCCTTAATTTTTTAGAGGCAGATAAGGACCTTGTGACTCAGCTTTGCCAAGAGCATGGCGCATAGTTATTTGAAGAGTGCTAGGCTTAGGTTTTTATTGCAATCAATGTGGTTTTAATACCCATCATTTCACTTTATCCTTGTAAGATGAGACGAAGTTGCATATAAGAGAAAAAGTTTTTTGTAGTTAGGATAAATTTAGTGAGGTGGATGTATGCGTTTACATATCTCGGAAGAAGAATATATCGTAGGCTATGCCGAAATTGATGAAGAACATCGTAATGTTTTCAAGATGTTACGTGAGTTGCAATTGGAGCTTTACGATAATAGCGAACCGGAACTGGTCAAAGAAAAAATTTTTGAAATGCAAAGCTATGCCGAAAAGCACTTTTGTGATGAAGTGAGAATTATGGCACCTTACAAAGCACAAATTCCTTTTTATGCCGAGCACTTACAAGAGCATAAGTCTTTTATTGACACCACCAATGCTTTTAAGGAAAGAATGCAGGTGGAAGGTTTTGGTATTGCAGAAGAAGTGCTGGCTTATTTAGATGCTTGGTTTAAGAACCATATTTTGAGCATGGATAAGAAGAGCTTTGATATCGTTAACGATATACAAAAAAATGAAGCACAGCATAGTGAATGATTATATATGCTTGCCACTGTTTACTTGGCAAGCAAAATTAAAATATGGAGAAGAAAATGTCTGATCAACTTCGCGTTGCCGTTGTAGGTGCCACAGGCGCCGTTGGGCGAGAAATGTTAAAAACCCTGCATGAGCGCGCATTTCCTGCCACGGAAGTGGTTCCATTTGCATCGGCACGTTCCGCCGGAACCAAAGTTACCTTTGGGGAAAACGAACTTGTGGTTCAAGAATTAAAAGAAGACGTCTTTGACGGATTTGATATTGCTATTTTTTCTGCCGGTGGTGGCACATCAGAAAAATTTGCCCCGCATGCCGCGGCGGCTGGTTGCGTTGTTATCGACAATTCTTCTGCATGGCGCATGGATGAGCGCTGCCCCTTGGTAGTGCCGGAAGTAAATTCACATGCACTTGAAGAGCATAACGGCATTATTGCCAACCCTAATTGCTCAACTATTCAAATGATGGTGGCCTTAAAGCCATTGCACGATGCGGCCAGCATCAAGCGTGTTGTGGTTTCTACATATCAAGCCGTATCCGGCACAGGTCAAAAAGCCATTGCTGAATTAGAAACACAAGTACGTCAAATGTTTAATATGCAAGATCCCGTTGCAGAAGTATATCCACATCGCATTGCTTTTAACTGCTTGCCGCACATTGATGTCTTCCTTGAAAATGACTACACTAAGGAAGAAATGAAGATGGTGCATGAAACAGTGAAGATTCTTGAAGATGAAAGTGTAAAAGTAACGGCAACTTGCGTGCGAGTGCCGGTATTTTATGGTCATGCTGAGTCCATCAATATCGAAACAGAAAAAAAATTAACTTCTGCCGAAGCTCGCGCTATTTTGGCAAAGGCACCCGGCGTGCAAGTATATGATAATCCGCGCGAAAAAATGTACCCCATGCCCATTGACGCCGCAGGTGAAGATGAAACTTTTGTGGGCCGTATCCGTGAGGACGAAACCATTGCCAATGGCCTGAACATGTGGGTTGTTGCTGATAATATTCGTAAGGGTGCTGCGTTAAATGCCGTGCAAATTGCCGAAGTCTTGGTCGAAAAAGGCTGGCTTGGCGTGGAAGACCGTAAGGTATTTATAAAATAATGCAAGAAATGCAGCTTCTTGACTCCTCAGCCTATCTTGAGCGCATGCTTAAGGTTCAGCGCCCGGGGGCGGAGAATGTTTTGGCTTTTTACGAGCATAGGGTGGGCGGAATCTGTAAAGATGCCCGCCTTATGCTTGCGCCTTTGGATGATCATCTTTGTCATCGTGGCGATGGAGTTTTTGAAAGCATTTCATATCGAGATGGGCGGCTTTTTCAGCTTGATGCCCACCTTGAACGCATGCAAAGCTCTGCCGAAGGCTTAAAAATTACTCCGCCATGCTCATGGGAGCATATCAGAACATGCATCCTTGAGGTGGCGCGCTGTGCTGGGCAAAAAAATGGCTCGTTGCGGATTTTGCTGGGGCGCGGGCCGGGTGGCTTTGGAATCTCACCTGCCGAATGTCCCGAGGCTAGCTTATACATCATTGCCATAAAAAGCGTTGTGCCTTCTGAGGCTTGGTACGAAAAAGGGCTTACGGCTTGCCGATCGCTCATTCCCGCTAAGCAAGAGTATTTGGCAAAAATTAAAAATGCCAACTATTTACCTAATGTGCTTATGGCAGAAGAGGCCATGAATAAAAAAGTAGATGTGGCTTTTTCCTTTGATGATAAGGGCTTTTTGGCAGAATCTACCGTGGCTAATGTGGCTCTTATTTCTGCGGATAATGTTTTGCTCTCTCCGCATTTGACCAATGCCCTTTCAGGGACGACCATTTCCGCGGCTTTAAGCGTGGCGAAAGAAATTATGCCCATAAGCTTTCAAAATATTGTAGATGCAGATATTTACAAAGCTTCGGAAGTGCTTATTTTTGGCTCAAGCCCACTGTGTGTTGGCATTACGCATTATGAAGATCGCCCCATTGCGCAAGGCAAGACCGGTAAATATGCGCACGTATTACGCGAAAAACTCTTAGAAACCCTTTGGAAAGAAGGAACCCCCTTTGACTGAGAACAGTGATGTTGTGGCTAAAAGCCCAATAAATACAACGCCCATGGCGCATGAAAGAATCCTACTGGTTTTACTTATGGATGATGGCATGCAGTATGGACATGTTCAAAGGGAACTGCTGGCAACAGCCAAAGCCTTACGTTCTACCGGCTTTGTGGTGCATGTATTGTGTCCAGAGCACTCTGCCTTAGTGCATAAGGCCACGGCAGAGGGGTTTATCGCTGTGCCCATCCCACCAAAAAAGCAAGGTTTTATCAGTAATTATATTACTTCTGTGCGGCTTTTGTGGAAATATGATAAAAATTCACCGCTGTGCATACATACTTTTTCTGCAACGTATTTACCGCTTATTAAATCCTTTGCGAAGCGACGTCTCCAAAATGTTACCGTTGTTCTTTATTCCTGCTTTCATAAGGACTTAAGCGTAAAGACAACTTCATTTGCAATGCCACAAAAGAGTAAACCTAAAGCCATAAGTGATAATATCCCATCAGAGGGCGAAGAGCTTGCGCAAAGTTCAGAAGATGTGAGCGCGTCCACTGATAGTTCAAATAAGCCAGAGATAAAGTGCGAAGTGCAAGTTGAAGAGACAGGAAAAAACTTTTCTCAGCATTTTTCAAAATTGTCAGCTTTGACGGCGAGCGCAGATATTGCCGAAAAAGTAATCATTCCATCATCCTTTGTGCGTAATGCTTGGAGCGAAATAAAGATGGATGCTTCAAGGCTTAAGGTTATACATACTGCCTTTCCTCGGCAGGAGTCGACTCCAAGTGAGCGCCAAGGCAAGCGTTTTGTTTTTTTGGTGCTGGCGGATTTTGCAGGCTCGCCGGAGCAGGACGTCATGGATACGGTCTACAAAGCCATGCTCAATTTACAGGATGCAAAGGCAAGTGTAACTGAATCGCCGGAGTGGGAAGTGCGAATCATGGGCGCAGAGCAAAGGCTTGGCGCCTATGTGGAAAAGGCTAAAAGCCTTGGCATAGCTAATCGCCTCACTTTGTTGACCAGTATTGACGGTAATTTTCCTTTGGAGGATGTGTTGCCGGGTGTGCATGCGCTTGTTTTACCGCAAAATACGCCTGAAGGTAATATGCCAGCATTTTTAGCGGCTTGGAGCTATGGCTTACCCATTATAGCCAGCAAAGTCTCTGGACATTTAGAGCTTGTGGAGCTGGCAGATAGAACGCGAATTGTGAGTAAGAGCGCCCTTAAGTCCGATCAGGTGCAACTGATTTTGCCCGACGATGAAGACTCTCTTACTGAGGCCATGCGTGAGCTCTTGTGCAATAAGGCGCGCTATGATGAGCTTGCAACAGCCAGTTTTGCCATGTCACCCTATGCCGACATGTCCCGCTTGCAGCAAAATTATTTAGATATATATAGGGATTGCATCTCAGCTCGTGGCTGGGTTCTCCCCAAAAAAAACTAGCTTATACTAATCTTTCAAATCCCATAGGTACAATATGAAATGTAAAGTGTGCAAAGAAACGGCCGTGGTGTCTTTACGCAGTCATCACGCAGGTTTTTGTGCGTCTTGTTTTTTGAAGTTTTTTAGCGGTCAAGTGGAAAAAGGCATCAAAAAACAGGAGCTTTTTACGCATGAGGACAAAATTCTTGTGGCCTTATCCGGCGGTAAGGATTCTTTGACTTTGATGCTTGAGCTTTCGCGCCAAAATTATAATGTGACGGGGCTGCATATTGACCTTTCCATCCCCAATTCCTCTGAGCCCACGCGCGCTGTGGTGGAACGCTTTTGCGCCAAGCACAATTTTCCATTGATTATTAAGGAAATGGCCGCAGAAGGGCTTGCCATTCCAGACGTAAAGGCTCGCCTTAAGCGCCCCATTTGCTCGGCTTGCGGAAAAATAAAACGCTATTTTTTCAATAAAGTAGCTATGGATATGGGCTTTACTGCCCTTGCCACAGGGCATAACCTTGATGATGAAGTGGCGCGCTTATTTAGTAATACTATTCGCTGGGATAGAGCCTATCTTTCTGATCAAGGGCCAAAGCTTTTGGCGGAGGACGGCTTTGCCTGCAAGGTGAAACCCCTTTGGCGTTTAACCGAGTTTGAAACAGCTAATTATGCATTTTTGATGGGTATTGAAAATCATTATGGCTCTTGCCCTTACAGTCAGGGGGCAAGTTTTACGCAGCATAAGCACCTTTGGCAACAACTGGAAGAAGCCATGCCGGGGCGAAAGATTGATTTTTATCAAGGCTTTTTGCAGCGCGGTAAGCCAATTTTTGCTCGCCATGAAGAAGAGCATGGCATGGAGCTTTCCCCTTGTGAGCGTTGCGGTTATCCAACCTCCGCTGAAATTTGCGGGGTGTGTAGGATTAAAGAAGTAGTTGCTGAAGAAAAGTAACTGTGATTGCTAAGAAATAAGAATTATTGCAAGGGCGCGGTGAAAACTGCGCTCTTTTTT
>CAYJHU010000116.1:0-7716 GCA_964369655.1 uncultured Desulfovibrionaceae bacterium
CGCTCAAGCGCCGGATCTTTTTCAATATATTTACGATATTCATCTACTGTAGTGGCGCCAACGCAGTGCAACTCGCCGCGCGCCAACATGGGTTTAAGCAAATTACCGGCATCCATGGCGCCATCGGTTTTACCTGCGCCAACGATGGTATGTAATTCATCAATAAAGAGAATAATTTGCCCTTCGGATTTTTCTACCTCAGCCAGAACCGCCTTGAGGCGTTCTTCAAATTCACCGCGGTATTTTGCTCCGGCCACCAAGGCGCCCATATCAAGAGCATACAAAGCTTTACCCTTAAGACTTTCGGGCACATCGCCATTCACTATGCGAAAGGCTAACCCTTCTACAATGGCGGTCTTACCAACACCGGCTTCACCAATGAGCACAGGGTTATTCTTGGTACGGCGCGACAAAATGCGCACTACGCGGCGTATTTCATCCTCGCGCCCAATGACCGGATCCATCTTGCCAAGGCGAGCCGCCTCCACAAGGTCTCGTCCATATTTACTGAGCGCCTCAAAAGTATCTTCCGGATTGGCAGAAGTGATGCGCGCTCCGCCGCGTAATTCTTCCATAGCCATGACAAATTTTGCCTTGGTGATGGAATATTCTTTCCACAAACCTGCCAGCGGTGTCGCCACGGGCTGATTTGCAAGCGCAGCAAAAATATGATCTACGCTGACATATTCATCCTTCATACGTTTGGCTTCGGCCTCAGCATCGGCAAGCACCTTAGCAACGCGCTGGGTAATCATAATCTTGCTTAAATCTGCGCCGCCGGAACTTAAGGCTGGGCGCTTATGCAAAAGATTTTCTAGCCCCACTTCCATGGCGCGCACCTGCACGCCCATATGTTCTAAGATGCGAGGAACAATACCATTTTCTTGTTTAACAAGAGCCAGAGCCAAATGTTCTACATCAATTTCTTGATGCTTAAAGCCTGCGGCTAAGTTTTGAGCTTCAGTGATGGACGCACGAGCTCTTTCTGTATATTTACTAATGTCCATTGTAATCTCCTAGTATATATATTATTTCGGTAATTTTATTTTTTTCTTTAGAAAACCCACAACTTTTTGTAGGGGATTTTCCTTTCATGCCGGCTCATCGGCTTGCATGCCGCCAAGTTCGGCCAATCTTTCCCACAAAGTTCTTTCTTCATCACTCAAACTTTCAGGGATTTTAATGTTAGCACGCACCATCAAGTCTCCACGCGCTCCTTCTTTGCCAAGGCCCTTTCCGCGTAAGCGAAAACGTCGTCCACCAGAGGTTCCGGCAGGAATTTGCATTTCTATCTCACCTTCAAGGGTAGGCACTGTGGCCTTGGTGCCAAGGGTTGCCTCCCACGGCCACAATGGCACATCGTAGGTCAAATCATTTTCATCAACCTTAAAATGCGGGTGCAACATAAATTTTATGCGTAAAAGCAAATCACCTGCAGCGCCGCCATTGGGGCTTGGTTCGCCCTGTCCGGCAAGGCGCAATTTTGCTCCTTCTTTAATGCCGGCAGGAATATTCACCTCAAGGTCACGCTTGCCTTGTGAGGTGGTCAAAGTAATGGTGCGGCGTGCTCCGCTCAGCGCATCTTCAAGGCTAACGCTTAGGTCTGCCTGCATATTTTTTCCCTTGGTAGGCCCATGCGAAAAACCGCCAAAAGGATCTGCTCCAAAATTTGGCCGACGCTGACCATGCGCAGAGCGCCCGGCTTGACCAAAAAGTGATTCAAAAAAATCTGAAAAGTCGCCGGTATGCGCATAACCGCCCGCACCGCCAAACCCACCAAAATTATAGCCTTCAAAGCCGGGGGCGCCTTGGAATTGTTGACCATGTTGCCAGTCCGGACCAAGCTGATCGTAAAGTCTACGCTTTTCCGGATCTTTTAAGACTTCATAGGCTTCATTGAGTTCCTTAAATTTTTCTTCCGCAACGGTGTCACCGGGGTTTAAATCCGGATGATATTTACGCGCAAGTTTCTTGAAGGCTTTGGATATCTCATCCTTGCTGGCCTTGCGGTCAACTTCTAAAAGTTTATAATAATCTTTATACGATACTGCCATACACTCCTCCATAAGGCGGCCTAAGTTTCACACTTAAACCACTAAAGAAAATAATACCTAAAAAAAACTCGTCAATATTGTGACAGCCTGCTATTTTGCAAAAAGTTCATTGCACAATTGAAATGACTCAAAATGAACAACAAGCACTTCCAACCAAATCATTAAATAGTTGACAATATAGCCTGCTCTGCTAGGCTTTAGCATAAAATTTTTTTTGAAAGGAGGCTGTATGAAAAATATATATTTTTGGGTGCTAACGATAACTTTTTCACTGCCAAATATGGCATTTGCCGCAGAAAACGAGCATTATTGGCGCGACTTTAGTATTGGTATTGCGTCTATTCTTTTTATTCTCTGGGTAATCTATCTCATTTTTAGAAAATTTTTTAGGCTTTTTAGGGATGTTAAAGAGAAGAAGAAAACAGGCTATGGCGGCGCTGGTTCTGATGATTATGATGATGATGACTAACAAGCATTTGTGTAATCACTTTTACTAGAAAATTCGCACAAAAAGCTTTAATGGTGCGCTCGATCCATAAAAATACCGGAAAAGCGCAGTCCATGCCTTTTCCGGTATTTTACTTACATATTTTGTTTTTCTGTACTGATTAATTATTTATCTAGTGTGTTGTAGGAAAAATGCTTTTTGTGTATTCACGCATGAATTCTTCTACCGCCAAGGGTTTATAAAAGAGGAAGCCTTGGCCATATTTGCACCCAAGCTCTATAAGATGCTGTCTTTGCTCTTCTCTTTCAATACCTTCCACAACACAAGAAGACATGCCAAGCTCATTAATCATGCTGATAATATTTTTTACGATAATGACGTTTTTTTCGCTCTTATCCATACTATCAAGTAACATCTTATCCAATTTGACTTCAGTAAAATACGGTATGGTCATCATGGCAAAATTGGATTGCTTGGTGCCAAAATCGTCAAGAGACACTTCAAAGCCGGCTTCTTTAATATCCCTAATTTTGTTTTCAAAAAAGTCATAATCCATTTTATCAACATTTTCAGTAATTTCAATGCGTATATATTTATGCGGAATGCCATATTTCTGGCAAATGCGCACTATTTCTGCCACAAGATCATAGCAAATAAAGGTCACACGCGAAAAATTAAGGGATATGGTCAAAGGGCATTCAAGTTCTATTAATTTTTGTAAAACTATGCAGACTTGCTCAAGGGCAAAAAAGTCAACATGGCGAATTGTGCCGTCATTTTCATACATGGGCACAAATTTATTTGGAGGTACAAGTCTGCCAAATTTATTTCTTTTTCTAATTAAAGCCTCAGCACCAACAATTTCGCCTGTTTGCAAATTTACTTGTGGTTGCAAGTAAATCATAAAAATATGCTCTTTCAATTCTTGCAATATAATTTCTACTGAGTTTACGCGGCTTTGCACTAAGTCTTTGGGTCGCGCTAAGTAATATTTTTGCTTTTCGGCGCGCATAATTTCGCCAGAAATTTCAATGGCACGAGTAATGTCAATATATTCACCCTGCCACGCACCGCCTACCGCAAAAGAAAATTCATCTATCGTGGCTTCATATTTACGTATGCCACTGATAATGGATCTAAAATTTTCATGACTAATATTAGGACAAAAAGCAATAAATTCGCCATTGCCAATACGGAAAAGGTCTTGCTGAACAAATTTACTCAGCAGCCTTGCCACTTGCTTTAAGGTAAAGTCTCCATAGTCTGTACCATACACAGCATTGATGGTTTTTAGTCCATTAACGTCCACATGCAGAACACCAATACTCTTTGGCACCTCTACAGAAAGTTCATCTATGCGCTGTAAATATTTATTTCTGTTATACAATTCCGTAACAGCATCTGTATAGCTCAATAGCTCAAGTTGCTTAAAAAGCCGTGCTTTTTTTAGATGATCTTTTATAAAAAGGCTAATAGAATGAAGCAGGGACAGGTCTTCGCCTAAATTTTGGGCATCGCCAACGGCCACCAATGCCGTCATTTTATTGCGATCGTAAATAGGAACTACAGAAACTTTGTTGATATTATATTTGGTCAAAATTTTATAGCTGGTTGAATCTTCGGAGAACATTTGCGCAGGCATAGAAAAAACGCATCCTTGCTCCGCATGCAAACTTTGCAA
Source organism: uncultured Desulfovibrionaceae bacterium (assembly GCA_964369655.1). GTDB lineage: Bacteria > Desulfobacterota > Desulfovibrionia > Desulfovibrionales > Desulfovibrionaceae > CAYJAD01. The sequence goes on from CAYJHU010000116.1 coordinate 4,184, forward strand.
AACTTCTTCTAGCTCATCTTTGGGAACAAAAAGCAACTCTTGCTCCACAACAATCTTTTCAGAGTAGGTCCAAACATGGCTTATGACTGCCATTTTTTTGCTTTTATCTAAATCAAATAAAATAGCTTCCTTGGCTCCATAATATTCACCGACAATACCAAGCAAATTTTCTATGGCAACATTATTGTCCACATCTTGCGTGAGGTTATGGATACAACGCACCAAAATATCTTCTCTGTAGCCAGTAGAGCTAAAGAGAGCAGTATTTTGGGGGACTTCACAAAGAGTGCCTTGATCTGAGCGCGTAGTTTTTTCTGTATGCGTTCCTAGGAGAGATTGTACTAGATAGCGAATGCTTTTTTCATCTAAAAAGCTATCTTTTGGCGAAGGCAATAAAACACCATCACCATTGGTAACGCAGGAAGTTGAAGCGTATTTTTGATAAGAATGAGCCCCCATTTGTGAATGGGTACTTTTATGATTCATGTATGAATTTTCTGAGAGCAAAGAGGCAAGGCTTGGTAAAGCTATGTCATTTTTATGCTTATGATATTTATCTTGGCTCATTACCCTTCAACTCCGCAGAAATCAAACAAAATCCACTTAGGACAAAAACTGTCTCGTACTATGTATACATTAGACCATGAAAATTATTTATATGCAATACCCAAAAAAAATTTCGCCAACACATCTTAAATTTCATTATCATTTTCATTTTCAAAAAACAAGCTCATATTTACTGCTCAAGCTTATTTTCCCATGTCAACTAATCCGCTAAAAGTTCATATTGTTCAAGCTTATCAGCCACTGCACTTAGCACGAGCGCCATGGTGCCAGCCACAAAAGCCAAAGCCCTAGGCGGTATTTTTTCTATATCTTCCATGCCAAAAACAGCTTTAAAAAAATATTTTGGGCACAGATTCTGTTCCTCTTTGCCAATAAGTTCCATATACGGGGCAAAGTGAGTATCCACAAAGACTTTGGCCTGTTCTTTAGGGATATTACGCTTCTTTAATAAGGATGAAGTATTGCGCAAATACGCTACAAGCACACTGTTTGGCGCATGTACCATAAGCAAAGAAACAAGGCTTGCATGCACAAAACCATACCACTCCTTACAAAAAAGATTGCGATCGATACTGTGCGGGGCAAAACCATCTTTTTCCAACTGATCAATCATCTTTACCAAGTGCTCAGGTTCGGTATTTAATGAAAAGAGAATGCAAGCAGCATCCACAGCTTGTGCCAATGGTAATTTTTTTTTCATACGTACTATCCCCTTTCAATGCTTGCCACTTATTGCTACAGTGTTTTTTGTCAAAGTTCTAAGACGTCATCACACTAAAAAAAATTGCAAAGTAGAGCTACAAACTCAGCATAATTGTGCCTTGCTTTATCTAAGGCGTCAAGCAAAGCCACAAGAGAGATTTCACAGATTTTTTTGTAAAGAAGTACAAAAAAAAAGATGCCGGGACTAATGTTTTTTTAAAAAAAACCGAAACAACTCATGAGGCAGTAATGAAGATTTCACTACACACGACAGCTTTTCCCCTCTTATGGGATGAAAAAAAATCGCATATCTTGCCCCAAAACGAACAGCATGAACAGCTGAAACAACTTGTAAAAAATTATTTTTTACAAGTAGATGCACAAAAAAAAGAGGAACTACTTAAGGAGATACAAAGCCTACTTACTCCTTTGAAGCCGGAAGATGTTTACATGGGCGAAGAGTGGAAAAATTTCATTTTCTTTGAGCAAGGTAATACATATCTTTTGGCATCGCTCTATGAATATATGCTTTTATTGCAGGGCGCCAATGAAATTTTAGATGCAGAAGGAACACAACTTGGGGAAATTTGTGCCACACAAGGCCAGCCCTTTGTCTGCACCAAAGGGTGTTCCGGTTGCTGTCATCAAATGGTTTTAAGCTCAGAAATAGAAGCTTTGCTCATGGCTCTTTATCTTAATGAATGCCCAGAGCATAAAGAACAATTTATAAAAAACTTTGCTCGCTGGAAAGAAGAAGCAGACAGCATCAGTGCTTCTTATGTTAAGTGGGGGCAAGCTTTTTATGGCGAAGGCAAGGACGATGGAAGTCATTGCCGAGAAGATTATTATATTCCATGTCCTTTTTTAGATCATTCCGGGGCATGTTATATATATGCGGTACGCCCTTATGCGTGTCGCTCATCGGTAGCGGTGGACGTAAGGTGTGCTGAGTTTTGTCAAACAGCGCAAGGAAAAAGACAAGGCATGTATAATATGCTTTTTTCCTTATATTCTGGTCATGACAAGGCAAGGCAAAAACTTATGAACGATATAGTAAGTCCTAAAAAAGATTTGCAAAAAACCATTATGCCCTATATGGTGCAGGCAACATTGACTGTAATTGACCATCAGCGTTAATACTGCAATGTTTCTGGTTCTTTAAGGTTTATTTTGCATGATTAAAATTAAAAGAAGAGCACAGGAGGCAGTATGAAATTACAGATGAAACTTTTATTACCCATTGTGGGCTTGATTGTAGTGCTACTTGCTGCAAGTGGGTACATTAACTACAAGGACTCTGAAGCAAGCATCACAAGCAGCATCATGAAAAGCTTTCAAAGAGAAACCGCAGCCATGGCGGATGCTATTGATCAGTTTGCCGATCGTACCATTGCCGATGCAGAGCGCATTGCCAAAGACCCTGACATCATTAATTTCTTAGCTCAAGGTGACTTTAGCCCAGAAGCCGTTACCGCAATGAATGAGCAATTGGCCTATGAAAAAAAGCTTTATATTGATATTGACCGTATCATTGTTTTAGACACCGAGGGTGCTGTACGCGGCATCTCTATTGACGGTTATGAGAAAATTGGCGCCACCTACAAAAATCGCCTCTATTATACCGAGGCCATGGCCGGCAGATCCTCTACTTCTTCCATCTACCTCAGCACCACAGATAATAAGCAAGTTATTTCTGTGGGCGCTCCCGTCGTGTATGAGGGTAAGGTAGTGGGGCTTATTCGCCTTGCTTACTCCGTAGAATTTTTGACAGATATGCTCAAAACACTCGCTCTACCCAATGGCGGCGCTGCCTATATTGCCAACGATGAAGGCCTTATTGCCATCACCGACAGACCTGAATGGCTCTTTAACAAAAACCTCAAAGTTATACCCATGTTTAAGCAGTGGGCAGATAAAAAAGATACCGGCCTTGTGGAAACCCTCAATGATGCCGGCGTAACAACGCTTTTCTACCATGCCCCCGCCAAAAGAGGTCACTTAACTCCCATCGTGCGCGCTGTTAGAAGCGAAGCTTTCGCAGAGCTTGACGAAATGATGTATCATACCATTATGAGCATTGTGGCGGCCATTATCATTGGCTCCATCGTGGTTTTCGTCATGCTTATCCCCATCGTGCGCGCCTTAAAGCAAGGTGTGGACTATGCCATTGCCATATCTAAGGGCGACTTAAGCGGCACATTAAATGTTAAACGCAGTGACGAAATTGGCGAATTAGCCAATGCCCTGCGCACCATACCGGAATC
>CAYJHU010000117.1:0-7614 GCA_964369655.1 uncultured Desulfovibrionaceae bacterium
CTTGGCAGCTTTGCTGACAATAGCGGCGCAAACACCACATGGTGGGGTTTGTCATCAGCCTTTGGGAGGCTCTGCCTCCCAAAGGCTCCGCCAAAGGGGATAATCCCTTTTGGAAACCCTAATATATTCAATTTTCACTTCTTTGAAATTGAACGAAACAAACTTGATAACTATTAATTGCTTTGTATCTAGTTAACATGAATTAGAATATCGTACCCCAAATCACGTCTACTGCCAAAAATAAAGCTTGATTTTCTGCTTGGGCTATGTAAGTCTTAGGAAGATAAGTGTTTATCGTGACCATAAACGGTCATTTTATTTTCTAGAGGTGAGTGTGATGTTCTTACATGTAATTTGATTTGCCATCCAAAAGACGCAAGGATTGCGCCTTAAGAATTTTAGGATGGTAACTCATATGGCACCCCCCCTCTTTTAGTCCTCCATTTCCATCCTTTGATTACGCAAAAGCGTTTGCATGTTCTTTATTGATGCATTCATTACAATGTAGCACTATTTTATTATTTTCTTTTAACACATGAGGTAAAAATGCAGCGTCTAACAACTCAGTTCACATTATCCATGGCATTCATATGCCTTTTAAGTATCTTTTTCCTACCAACGCAAGGCTTTAGCAAAAGCGGCCAAGGCATGACCATTTGGGTTGATACCGGCGGCGCAGTAGGTGATGGTTATGGACTCATCGTGCAAAATGGCGCCAAGGCGGCCGCAGAAGATCTTGGGTGTAAATTACGCTTGATGTATTCTGATTGGAATCCTGAAACCATGCTCACCAACTTTCGCCAAGCTGCAGCCAGCAAGCCTGATGGCATTGTGATTATGGGTCATCCCGGAGATGCGGCCTATGGTAAACTCGTACAAAATGCTGCAAATATAGGGATTGTAGTTACATCCATAGACACTGCCCTGCCCAAAACTCAAGCTGAGCAACGCACTAACGGCTTTGGCTATGTAGGAACTGACAATTATTCTCAGGGCATTGCCCTCGCAAATGAAGTACTTAAGCGCACTCAGCTAAAAAAAGGAGACCGTGCCTTCGTATGGGGCCTTAAGCGCATACCAGAACGCGGACGCAGAGCTGAGGGCATTATTGAAATTTTAGAAAAAGCCGGCGTGGTAGTTGACTATTTAGAAATTACTCCAGAGATTGATAAAGATCCGGTACTTGGTGCGCCCATAGTTGCCGCACAAATGGGTCGTAACCCCGATACCAAGGTCATCATTGTGGACCACGGCTCCCTCACAGCGCATATGGGCAAGCATCTGAAAAATGCAAGCATCAAGCCCAACACTGTGTATGTGGCCGGTTTTTCACTTTCTCCTGCCACAGCAAAAGCCGTTGAAGACGGCTATGTGCAGCTTATTTCTGAGGCGCAGCCCTTTATGATGGGCTACCTAGCTGTGGTGCAAACAGTACTTAGCAAAAAATACGGATTTACCGGTTTAAGCATTGACACCGGTGGCGGTATTATTGACGCGAAAAACATTGGTGCTGTTTCTAAGTTTGCCAAGCAAGGTATACGCTAAACAATATTTGAGACCTTTGTGCAATTCATTATGCAAGGTCTCAAATATATTATTTTTGTTTGATAAAAAACGATTTCGAATTTTCTTCGGTAAGGTTTTATGCTTTTAGAAATTCAAGGTTTACAAAAATCCTATGGGGCCGTGGAAGCTTTGCGCCACGCAAACCTCTCTATGGCTGCCGGTGAAGTTGTAGCCCTCCTTGGGGACAATGGCGCCGGCAAGTCAACCTTTGTGCAGGTGCTTTCCGGCGCTGCCACCGCCGACGCCGGGCGCCTTTGCTTTAACGGAAAAGATGTAAATCTTAAGCAATATTCTGTGCGCAAAGCGCGAAAACTTGGCATAGAAACTGTTCATCAAGACAGGTGTTTATGCGAAGGTCAAAGCCTATGGCGCAATCTTTTTGTGGATAGACATTTGCGTACACCGCTAGGCTTCATTGATCAAAAAAAAGAAATGGAAATCACGAAAATCTTACTGAGCGAATGGTTTGGCCTACAAGGAGTTGGCCTTGACCCAGAGGCTTTGGTGCGCGTTCTTTCCGGCGGAGAAAGGCAAGCTCTTGCCATTGGACGGGCCATGTACTTTGGTGCAAATCTTGTAATTTTAGACGAACCAACCACAGCCCTTTCACTTAAAGAATCACAGCGCGTCCTTGATTTTATTTGCACTTTACGTGAGCGGGGACACAGTGTTTTGATTATTTCGCATAATGTACAACAAGCCCATGCCGTGGCTGATCGCTTTGTCTTTATGCATAAAGGACGCACGGTGCGTGAGATGGATAAAAGCCAAAGCACCCCGCAGGAGCTTAGCGCTTATTTGCTTAGCCTTGCCGAGGGCACAGCAGAGGAAGCTTTAATATGAAGCACAAACTTTCCTTCACATCGCGCAATGAGCTTTGGCTTTCTGCTCTTTTTATGTTATTACTATGCGTATTTATGATAACAGGCTCACGAGCATTTCTTGCTTTACCCATGTATGAGAGTTTGCTCTCAACCCTCCCTCTCTACGGTTTTTTAGCTCTTGGTCTTACCTTAGTCATTGCCACCGGAGAGATTGATCTATGCTTTCCCGCCACCTTGGCCATGGCCGGTTATGCTTTTGCTCTGACCGTTACCGCCGGAGGACAAGTTTGGCTTGGCATAGTGGTCGCTGTTGGCGTTGGCACAATTATTGGCCTTGGCAATGGCTTTTTGGTGGCTGTGGTGGGTGTACCTTCCATTATTGCCACCATCGGCACTCAATTTTTTTGGCGCGGTGTGGTATTACTTATCAGCCAAGGACTAGCGCTTAGCCTTACGCAACTTGAAGAAAGTACAACCCACACTCTTTTTGTGGGACGATTAGGGGATTTTCTTCCCATGCAGGCAGTGTGGCTTGTGTCACTTGCCTTTATACTTTGGTTTATTCTCAATAAGCATCCCCTTGGCGACAATATCCGCTTTACCGGTGAAAATGGAAATATTGCTTCGCGCCTTGGCATTCCTGTGAGGCGAACGCGCCTTGGCATTCACGTTTTTATGGGCGCCATAGCAGGCTTTGCGGGTGCGCTTGGCTGCATGGAGATGGGCTCATGGTGGCCCACCCAAGGTGATGGTTATATGTTGCTGGTTTTTGCGGCTGTATTTATTGGCGGAACCAGTGTCTTTGGTGGTTCCGGCCAAGTATTTGGCACCCTTGTGGGCATTGGCATTGTAGGTATCATCGAAGCCGGTATTGTAAGCTCTGGTCTTTCCGGTTTTTGGACACGAGCCATACATGGGCTGGTTATTATCGTTGCGGTTTCCTGCTATGCCATTTTACAAAAAAATAGCACAGAAAAATTCAGCCAAAGATTACAAAAAATCTTCAAAAAGTAGCATTTTAGGGAGAATATTTTTTTTAAGCTTTGAGGCCTTGCTCTTTCTTCTTCAAACTATGCACTGTATGCACTATAGTTTTTTTTGCAAAATGTCTTTTTATCGTCACAAAAACTTAAGCTTGGCAAAAGAAAAAAGACATTGTATACATGAACTATGTTTTCGTGTACATTTTAATCATAGAGGCCATATGTATGAAGCGGGACACTCAAACTGAAAATGAAGGACTGATAGATTTTTTGCGCGAGCTTTTATACGCGCATAAACGACCGACTTGCGCTTGGCGAGAAGACGGTACGTTGCTCTATGCTAATGAAAGCTTTCTCCATTTCTTTGCCACAGATAGCCTTAGCGAAATACAAAATCATTTCTCTTCCGCCCCCAATACCACTCTTGAAAGCTTACCCCTTCATTCATATTTTGCCCGTGTACTTGATGACGATATTTACCAAACTTCTTGGACTCATACATTTAGTGATACTCAAAAAATTAATGTACATTACACCCTAAGCCATGTGCATTATAATAATGAAAATATTATCATTGGAATATTAAATACGCCCAAACCTGCCCAAGTAGACATGGCAGAGCAAGATGACCTTCTTATACAAAATGCATTAAAAATTGTAGAAGCTTCCCCCACTGCCATTGGCCTTTGGAATAAAAATCATCAAATAATTTCGTGCAATTCTGTTTTTTTGAAACTCTTTGATGTACAAAGCCTAGAAGAACATAAAGAAAAGCTCACCAAATACTTTCCAGAATTTCAACCTTGCGGCACACCTTCGGTGAAATTTGCCAGCCATGCCCTCGAAAGGGCTTTTGCTGAAGGATATGCAGATATTGAATGGCTTTGGCACGACAGGGATGGCAAGGCTTTGCCTACCATGACAACTTTGCGCCGCGTTACTCTTGATGACACCGAATATGTCATTGAATATATTTATGATTTGCGTAATCTCCAAAGTATAAAAGAAATCGCCAAAGAGGCCGATGAACGCGTACAAATCATGTGGGACAGCATGCCCCTTGGTGCGTATTTTTGGAATAAGCAATTGCAAAATATTGATTGCAATATGGCGGCTGTGCGTCTTTTTGGCCTTGATTCCAAGCAAGAATTTCTTGATTCTTTCCATAAACTCTCTCCTGAATTTCAGCCAAATGGCAGAGAATCTAGCGAATATTGTAAAGAAATCCTTTCTAAAGCCTTTCGTGAAGGTTACGCAGAATTTAAATGGAAGCATATCTTACCTAATGGAGACTCCCTGCCCACACATATGACTTTTATCCGTACCGAATATAAGGGTGAAGATGTGGTGCTTTCATATGTGATGGACTTGCGCGAAATTCAAGCCAGTGTAAAACAGGCAAGCAGAATTCAAGAACATAATCAAATCATGTTTAATACCGCCCCCTTAGGGATTACTCTTTGGAATGAAGAATATGAAATGCTTGAATGCAATGATGAAGTTTTGCGCATCTATAATTTCTCGGATAAAAGCGAATATCTCAACAATATTCTGCATATCACGCCTGAGTTTCAACCCTCTGGTATACGCTCTGATGAACTCGTCTGGGATCATCTGCATCATGCCTTTGAGGTAGGCTATCATCGTTTTGAGTGGATGCACCAAGACATTGAAGGAAACCCTATCCCCATGGATGTTGTGCTGGTTCGCTCCATGCACGAAGGCAAAAAAGTTGTTATCTCTTACACTAGGGATTTGCGCGAACTTAAAGATGCCCAAGAAAAAGCCAAGCTCTGCGAAGAGCGCTTTCAAACCATCTATAATGATATGCCTGTAGGTATGAATTTTTGGGATAAAAATTATCAGCTCATCGATTGCAATAAAAGCACACTAAAGCTTTTTGACGTTAACAGCACCCAAGAATATTTACAATCATTTTACAAATTTAGTCCTGAATTCCAACCAGATGGAAGTATCAGTGCAAAACGTATTATTGAAGATTTTTCCTTGGCCTTCAAGGAAGGCTTTTGCCAATTTGATTGGACACATCAAAAGCTTGATGGCACGCAATTTCCCACCAAAAAAACCTTGGTGCGTTCTTCCCAAAACGGCGAAGACATAATCATTGTATTTACCCGTGATTTAAGCGACGTTGTAGCTAGTCAAGCGCTTTTACGCGAATCTGAATTGCGCCTTGAGCTCATGCTTGATTATTTACCCATTGGGATACATTTTTGGGATGATAACAAGAAGCTAATCTATTGCAATATGGCTAGTGTTCATCTCTTTGGCTTTGAAAGCAAAGAAGATTATTTGCGCAATTTTTCCTCTACTATACCTAAAAACCAACCAGAATGGGCACCTTCCATTGAAAAGTTAACCGCTGTTTTGGATGAATCTTATGATACAGACCAAGTAGTGGTTAAATTTTTGGGCATAAACCCCTTCACTAAGGAAGAGATTCCAGCAGAAGCAACCATTAAGCGTGCTACATATCAAGGAAAAACAGGAGTCATTTCCTATATTCGTGACATGCGAAAATAAGAATATTTCTTATAAAGTGTACCATAACAACACATCTACAAATTGTTGCTTAATACTTGAATAAAATATGCGCCTCGTGTATGAACGCTTTATTAAATTCACGAGGAAGATATGTTTGATTCAATAGCCTTTTTAACTTACATCATTGTCACATCTGCAACGCCTGGCCCCAATAATATAATGTCCATGTCTAACGCCAGCACCTTTGGACTTAAGCAAACCTTGCCTTTTAATTTAGGCATTTGGGCGGGAATGCTTGCCGTTGTTTTACCATGCACACTACTTGGCAATGCCTTGCGTGAGCTTTTACCTGTGATAGAAAAACCCATGCTTTTTGTGGGTGCGGCTTATATGTTGTACCTTGCTTGGGGCATTTACACTTCTTCGTCTGAGCTACGCACAAAAAATACCTCAAACTCATTCAAATCCGGCGCACTTCTCCAATTTATTAACATAAAATTCTATATTTATTGTATAATTTCCATGGAATCCTATATATTGCCACATTATCATGGACAATACCTCAAGCTATTTTTGTTTGCCTTATTACTTGCAAGTACTGCATTTTTCTTTAGCTTGGTTTGGGCTTTCGGTGGTTCACTTTTAAAAATATTATTTACAAAATACGCACGCATAACCAACACCATTTTGGCCTTAAGTATGGTTTATTGCGCTGTGGACTTATTTATTTAAGCTATGCAAACCCTTACCCCCATTATCCTTACGCTAATTCCAGTTTTTGGTATTATTTTCATTGGGGCTTGGACACAAAAACGAGAATTGCTCCCCAGCAATACTGGGCAATGTCTTAACCAATTTGTTTATTGGTTTAGCCTGCCTATGTTGCTTTTCCATATCATGGCCACCAGCAATGATGCTCAAGTTGCTTTGCTTCCCATTCTTGGCTGCGTACTTGGGCTTTTGTGCATGCAAGCTCTTATCTCATGTATTTTTAAACTATTGAAATATTCATGGAAAGACAGCATTATCGCAGGCTTAGTAGTTTCATTTCCCAATATGGCCTTTATGGGCATGCCCGTTGTTTTTCTCCTCTACCCTGATGACAGCATGGTTTCAGCCGTGGTAGGACTAACAGTACTCACGCCCACTATCAACCTTGTTATCAGCGATGTAGTTCTTGCCATGCTGAGTAGCGAAGACGAAACAAAGGGCACATCCAGCAAAAAATTATGGATTAATATTTCACGCAATCCCCCGCTCCTAGGGGCAAGTCTTGGGCTATTAGTAAGTCTTGTGGGAATTTCTTTGCCGGAAGCACTACTTAATATTCCCAAAATGATAGGTCAAACGGCCGCGCCCTGTGCCCTTTTTTGTATGGGCATATCAATCAAAACGCAGCTAAGTAATTGGTCACATGGCATAAAAATCAATTGGAAAGCACAAGGCATTATGCTTGGGAGCAAGCTTATGCTCACTCCCTTCATTGTCTATTTTCTCGCGCATAGCATGGGCGCCAGCGACTTAGGACTTAGCTCCATCGTTATTTTAGTGTCCATGCCCACCGCTGTGATTTGCCACATCATTGCCATTAAGCATGACGCCATGGCAGAAGAATGCGCCAACTCCATTCTTATTGGCACACTGTTTTCAGTATTTACATTACCTATAGTTATTTCTTTAGTGATATAATTATGCTTTTACAAAATTTTAACAAAGCTAGGATATAGACGAAGCAA
>CAYJHU010000118.1:0-7608 GCA_964369655.1 uncultured Desulfovibrionaceae bacterium
ACCATTTTTTTATATTTGTTTAATTTCTGGGGTTGTGTTACCTTTGGTTTAAACCCGTTTGGGGGGGGGGGGGGGCCCCCCGCCCCCCCCAATAAGAATATCACGCCTGCCCACTTCAGATAAAACTTTACTTAGCATAAAAGTCTTTGTATAGTTCTTAGCCATTATATAAAAATATCGGGCATAAATGACTTAAAACACTAAAAAACTATGAATACACCTTTTCCAATCACATCCAAACAAAAAGCTTACTTTGCTCTCTATCTTTTAGCAGTGCTTATTTTTTCACTTTGCTTTTCTGAGCAAGCACAAGCTGCTGCAAAAAATGAAAATAAACCTCAAAAGAGCACCGTTGACACGCGCACGAAGCTTGATTTTTCCTTTTTCAAAAAAGGAACTTCAGGCCCTCTCCTGCTGGTGGTAGGTGGCATTCAGGGCGATGAGCCGGGTGGATTTTCTGCGGCAACGCTCATTGCCACACGCTATACAATCAAAAAAGGCATGCTTTGGGTGGTGCCAAATCTTAATTTTCCTAGTATCATAGAAAGATCACGCGGCGTGCATGGCGATATGAATCGCAAATTTGCCGACCTTGATAGCAAAGACCCACAATATGCTATTGTTTCGCGCATTAAGGAGCTTATTCGCGATCCCAAGGTGTGCATGGTGCTTAACCTGCATGATGGCAGCGGATTTTACAGAAAAAAGTATCAAGACCGCTGGCATGGGCCAAAGCGCTGGGGGCAATCTGTTGTTATAGATCAAGAAAAAATGCCCAGCATGGATATTCCTAAAGACACTCCCAATGCTCAGAGCCTAGAAAATATTGGTATGATTGCCGAAGAAGTCACTAAGGGCGTCAATAAGCATTTACTTACTCTCTCTCATATCATGCATGTGCACGATACCCAAACTGCCAAGGGCGATAAGGAAATGGAAAAAAGCCTTTCTTGGTATGCGGTGCGCCACGGCAAACCTGCCTTTGGGCTTGAGGCCAGCAAGAACCTTTCGGTGGTAAAACGCACCTATTATCATTTGCATATGCTAGAAAATTTTGCAAAAACCTTAGGCATCGAACTTGAGCGTGATTTTGAACTCACCCTTGAGGGCGTGCGCAAAGCACTGTACAGCGACTTAAGCGTGAGCTTTATGGATGGACGAATTACTCTCCCCCTTGAAGATGTGCGCCGTTACATAAATTATCTTCCGCTCACTTCGCACAATTCCTCCCCCGTTACCTCAAAGCCAATCATGGCCGTTTTACCCAAAAAGCGTAAGCTGTATGTTCACTATGGTAACCGCACCCTGACAATTATGAGCCCCGATGTGCATGAATTAGACACTAGCATCTCTGGACTTAAAGTGCTTGTGGACGGTGAAGAAAAGAGCGTTGACTTTGGGCAAGTGCTTCAAATGAAAAAATCCATAAAAGTCTTGCCCATGGACGGCTATCGCGTCAATCTTATTGGGGTAAACTCTCGCAAAAAAAATGAAAGCGGCATGACATTTGGCAAAAAAGATTTTATCCGCAGATATTCCGTGGATAATAGCGGCACAATTTTTAGAATAGAAACCTATAAAGGCAAGAAATTTTGCGGCATGGTGCTCGTACGCTTTATTAAATAATTTATGGTCTTTAAATAAAATCTAAGCTCAGCTCTACTCTTAACCTCAGGGACTTATATGCTTTTAGAAACACGCCTTAATATCTCAAAGCCTCTTTTTCTTATGGACGGTACGGCCTTTATTTACCGCGGTTTTTACGCCAACAGCTCCCTGCAACGCTCTGACGGTTTTCCCACCAATGCTTTGTATATGATCACGCGTCTTTTACTACGCATTATACGTGAGCAAAAGCCCGAGCAATTTGTGTTTTTTATGGATGGTAAGGGAAAGAACTTTCGACATGAGCTTTTTCCGCTTTACAAAGCCAATCGTAGCGCCACCCCCGAAGAGCTAATCATGCAATTAGAACCGGTGCAACGCATGGTACAAAGCCTCGGTATCACCTTACATGTCTCCAAAGATTGTGAAGCAGACGATTGCATTGCCTCGCTTAGCCAAAAATTCAAGTCACAAAGCCCTGTAATTATTGTCGGTGCCGATAAAGATTTGCGCCAATGCCTTGATGACAATGTCTGGCTGTGGGATCCATCCGGTAAGGACGAAAAACTCATCTCTGCCGCTGATTTCACACAAGAAACAGGACTTAGCCCAAAGCAATGGCCGGATGTGCAAGCACTCACCGGCGATAGTAGCGACAATATCCCAGGCGTTCCCGGTGTCGGGCCAAAAACTGCACAAAAAATCTTTATGGATTTTTCTTCATTGGAGGAAATTCGCGATGGCTTTGACCGCATGGCCCCCAAAATGCAACAAAAAATGGCGCCGCACCTTGAAGAAATTTTCCTCTATCGCAAGCTCACAACCTTAAGTACGAATGTTTGCCAAGACATAGAACACAAAGACTTAGCTTTTAGCACTGTAGATGCAAGCCAAATTTTGAATCTTTTGCAAGAATTTGAACTGCACTCCTTACGGCGCGAAGTAGAAAGTATGCTACGCAATAATGCCTTTGGGGCTACGCTAACTGCACCTGCCGGCACTACCGATAATAGTACTCTTGCGCAGGCTACAAAGACTCAGGCTCCCAAAAGCACGAGCACAAAAGCCACCCAAGCCTCACTTTTTGATACTGCATTTTCATCTCAAGCGAGCGAAGCCGAACTCGCCGCGCAAAAACCTATAATCATAGAAGACTTGCAGACATTACCAAGCTGCACCGAAGAACGGGTCGCACTTTTTCCCGCAAGTTTTTATCCTCACTTGCGCCATGAAAAAGGCTATGTGCTAGGCATGCACGATAGCCATTGGCACATCCCCAACCTACCTGCGCAAACCATTGCACAGTGGTTAAGTTCAGCCGCACGCATTATTACTCCGGATGTAAAGCATCTCTTACGTGAGGAGAGCGCTTGGAATTCTATTGTTCTAGAAAAATGGTTTGATTTAGGCCTTGCGGCCTATCTCCTGCGTCCTGAAGATAGAGATTATGCATGGGCGCGTCTTTCTTCGCAGTGGAGTGACTTTATACAAGACAGTACCATCCCTACATTGCCCACACAAAGGGCACTCGCCATTGCCACCGGGCTTGAAAATGAACTCAAAAAGCTGGATTTACTTACCCTATACAGCACGCTGGAATTACCGCTTATTCCCGTACTTGCGCAGATGGAAAGCCTTGGCATTGCCATTGATGAAGCGGCATTTCGTGACTTTTTAACCGATGTACAAGCAGAAATTGACGCTCGCACCAAGGACGTATTTGACGCCGCCGGCACTACCTTTAATATTCGCTCTGCTCAGCAACTTGGCGACGTACTTTTTTCTACCTTAAAGCTTCCCAGTGCCGGAAAAACTAAGGGGGGTCAACTCTCCACCTCGCAAGAACGGCTGGAAAAGCTCAGTGGGCACCCCGTGGTGGATGCTGTATTGGAATTTCGTAAGCTTGAAAAAATGCGTTCCACATACCTTGAGCCACTCCCGCGCCTCATGGATAGCGAAGGACGCATCCATAGTCATTTCAATCAATGGGCAACGGCTACGGGTAGACTTTCATCCAGCAATCCCAATTTGCAAAACATCCCCGTGCGCGGAGATATGGGACGACGCATGCGCACCTGCTTTGTTCCGCGTTCAGGACAAGTTCTTATTTCTGCAGACTATTCGCAGGTAGAATTGCGTGTCTTGGCGCATATGTCTGGCGATCCGGTGCTTTTGCAAGCTTTTCAAAAGAATATGGATATTCACACCAATACCGCGGCGCTTATTTATAATAAAGATGCAGAAAGTGTCAGTGCCGACGAGCGTCGCAATGCCAAAACCATCAATTTCGGCCTTATTTATGGCATGGGCGCACAAAAACTTGCCCAAGAGCTTCGCATCACCACTGCCGAAGCTAAGACCTTTATTGAAAATTACTTCAAGCACCTTGGGCAATTAAAGCTTTTCTACGATGGAATCGAAAATGAAGCCAAAACCAAGGGCTATGTGACCACCCTTGCCGGTCGCCGTCGCCCCTTGCCGGATATCCACTCCACCAACAATATGAAATTTTCTTTGGCACGCCGCCAAGCCATCAATACGGTTATCCAAGGTTCTGCCGCCGACATCATCAAGCTCGCCATGCTTGCTGTGGCTCATGATAAGGAGCTTGCAAGATTACAAGCTCAGCTTAGCCTGCAAGTTCATGATGAATTAGTGCTGGAAGTGCCCAAAAACACAGCCGAAGAAGCCGGTGCACGCGTGGCAGAGCTTATGGGCGCTGTCATGCCGGCAGGTCAAAAGTTGCACGTACCGTTGGCTGTGGATTGGGGCATTGGGGAATCTTGGGGAGATGCACACTAGCAAGCTTTCAAAGTAATGCGAAGTAACTTTCATCATACTAACATGCCTAATTACCTTAAATTTACTACTCTTTGCATGCTCTGCTTTTTGCTGAGCTCTTGCTTTGTACCCAATAAGTACATTGCCACACTCACACTCAGTGAAGAGCATTATACGTTTGAATTTATAGGTGAAATGCAAATGATGTATATGTATGATGCGACCATAAGTAAAGACGCGACCTTTGACCAAGCAAAAGCAGCTAAGCAGGTTCTTTCAGAATTTAAGCGCCTTATGGCGGAGCGCAAGCCGCAAATCTTTGAAATTCGCACTAAAACCCCCACCATTTTCCAAACCAAATTTTCCTACACTTCTGACTATAGTGCACCTGAAGTCACTGGCCTTTTTAATATTCAAAAAAAGGACAACATTTTAACCGTCAGTTCACGTAACATCAGCCCCGAAGAGCATGAAATTTTGAAAAAACATAAAATCCCATCCAAAGGAACATTATGCATAAAAACCTTTGGAAAGATAGTGGAAAATAATGCCCATGAGCCCACAAATATTCTACAACTTTGCTCCACATGGCACCTTAAGAACCTTGACGAAAGCGTAAAAATGGTTATTGATTTTTCCAAGAAATAAGTAAAATTTACCACAATGCTCATTTGAGACTAACCTTCAAAAAGAGGCTTGCATGATGCTCCAAAGAACACGTCTACTCACCCCTGGTCCAACCCCAATACCTTCGCGCGTGCGCTTACGCATGGCAGAAGAAATCATGCATCATCGCAAAAACAGCTTCAAAGAAATTATGCGCGGCTTGCAGCCCAAGCTACAAAAACTTTTTGGCACCGAAGAAGTTGTCCTCCCCCTTTCATGCTCCGGCACAGGCGCCATGACAGCAGCAGTTGAAGGACTTTTTTCTAAGGGTGAAAAGGTGCTTGTGGTCAATGCCGGAAAGTTTGGCGAGCGTTTTGGAAAAATCGCACAAAACCTTGGCCTTGACGTACACATGCTCACCCTTGAATGGGGTACAGCCGTTAGCGCTAACGCCATCAAAGAAATTCTCGATGCTGACAAAAATATTCGTGGCGTGCTCATGCAACTTAGCGAAACCTCCACAGGCGTTTTGCACCCCGTGCAAGAAGTTGCCGCCATCACTCGCTCGCGCGATGTGCTCTTGGTGGTGGACGGCATCTCTGCTGTAGGAATTTCCCCTTGCCCCATGCAAGAATACGGCATTGACGCCCTCTTAACCGGCTCCCAAAAAGGACTCATGGTGCCTCCCGGTTTAAGCTTGCTTGCCCTTTCCTCCAGAGCATGGGAAAAAACAAGCTCAATCACGCAGCAATGTTTTTATTTTAACCTCCCAAAAGAAAAAGAAAATGCCCTCAAAGGGCAAACGCTTTTTACACCGCCCATAAATCTTCTTTTAGCGCTGGATGAAAGCCTTGATATGCTTTTAGAATTTGGTCTTGATGCCCTTTACCGCAAGCAATGGGCTTTAACCATGATGGTACGCCGCGGCCTAAGCGCTCTTGGCTTAAAACTTTTTGTTGAAGAACACTTCACATGGGGTCTCACCTCTGTGCTTTTGCCCCAAGGCATTGACGCCACAAAAGTAGTCTCGCTGGCAGAGCAAAATCACGGAATTATCTTAGCCGGCGGGCAAGATCACCTTAAAGGTCGTATCGTGCGCGTGGGACACATGGGCTATGTTGACTTTGCTGACCTTTGCGGTGGCCTGTATGCTTTTGCTAAAGCTCTTAAAGATGCAGGCGGTTATTCCGCCTCACAAAATTACTTAGAACAAGCTCTATCGGCCTACAGCACGGCCTTGACTGTACCACACGGCACCAATATTTCAGACGTTTGGAGTTAATTCATGCCTGATTGCAAAAATTCTAAAGAGGGACTCACTATGCCACAAGTTACATTTTCTACCTTCATTTTATCCTTAGCTTCTTCTGCTCTTGTGCAACTTGGAGAAGTTCCAAATCCGGAAACAGGTCAAATTGAACAACATTTAGAGCTGGCACGCCATACCATTGACGTCTTGGAAATGCTCCAAAGTAAAACACAAGGTTGCCTCGACCAAGAAGAAGAAGTACTTATTAAAGATATTTTGTACGAAGTTCGCATGAAATACGTCATTAAAACAAAGCAATAGATACTTACACAAATCTAAAGGTATTAAATGAAAAACACCGACATTAAAGTGGGACTCATTGGAGTTACCGGCTATACAGGTATGGAATTAGTGCGTCTTTTGACCCAGCATCCACATATGAAATTGGTTTTAGCCTCTTCACGCTCTGAGGCAGGCAAATTACTTGGAGAGCACTACCCCTTCTTGCAAGGCTTACCCGGCGCAGAAGTTCGCATAACTGCCCCCGATGCACAGCGCGCCGCCGCAGAGTGCGACATTGTTTTTTTAGCCGTACCACATAGCACAGCCATGACCATGGGAGCAGAACTGCTCAGCAAAGGAGTAAAAGTCGTTGACTTATCAGCAGATTTTCGCTTGCGCGATACTGCTACCTATGAAAAATGGTATAACATCGCCCACACCGAGCCAAAAGCCCTCAAAAAAGCAGTGTACGGCCTCCCAGAGCTTTACGCCGCAGAAATCGCCAAGGCTGAACTTATTGCCAACCCCGGATGCTACCCATCCTCAGCCATCTTAGGCTTATATGCAGCACTCAAGCACAAGCTCGTAAGTCTTGAAGATATTGTTATTGATGCCAAATCAGGCACCACCGGCGCAGGGCGCAAGGCTTCCGTCGGCACACTTTTTTGCGAAGTTTCCGATAGTTTTAAAGCTTATAACTTAGGCAAACACCGCCATACGCCGGAAATTGAACAAGAGCTTTCTGCCATCGTCGGCAAGGATATTTGTGTCTCTTTCAATACCCATCTTTTGCCCATCAATCGCGGTATTTTGTCCACCATCTACACCAAGTTCACGCAAGACATGACGCTTGACGAAGTACATGCAATCTACACCAAAACATGGGAGCTTAGCCCCTTTGTTCGCGTGCTCCCCAAAGGACAACTGCCCGAAACAAAAAACGTTCGTGGCACCATGTTTTGCGATATAGGCCTTGTTGTAGACCCACGCACAAAAAGACTCATCATAGTCAGCGCCATCGACAATGTCTGCCGCGGCGCTTCCGGTCAGGCCATTGCCAACGCCAACATCATGCACGATTTACC
>CAYJHU010000119.1:0-7551 GCA_964369655.1 uncultured Desulfovibrionaceae bacterium
ATATTGAGCCTTAACTTCTGCTTTCCAAGTTGCTCCTGACGTATTGTCAGGAATAAAACCTAAGTTCTTAATGGCCTTAATATAGTCAGGATTTTTGGATATTTTGTCAGAAACTGCAATGAGTTTATCAATAATTTCTTTGGGGGTGCCATTGGGGACAACAATGCCACTCCATGCACTAAAGCTTCCCTTGTAGCCGAGCTCTGCAAAAGAGGGTACATTGGGATACTTTTCGCTCTTGGTTCCTAAAGCAAGAAGCTTTAACTTGCCGGAATCTACAAGAGGACCGTAGTTATTGGGGAAAAGGAAGCTGATGTCACCATGCTTACCAAGAACGGCAGTGGCAGCTTCTGCGCCGCTGGTGTAGTCAACTTGGCGTAACTTTACATTATTTTGGAAAGCCCAGCTCTTAAAGGCCAATGTTACCCATGCTGCGGCAGAAACGGTACTAAATGCATATTTGTTGGGGTTTTTTATGGCATCTTCTTGGAATTCTTTTAAGTTTTTCCAAGGTGCGTCGGAGTTTACCACTACGCCGGTGTTACTTAAAAGAAAACGAGTGACATAGTCAAAGCTATCAAAGCTCAAACCGCCGGTTTTAGTGAGGAGAGGAACCATAACACATGGGCCTGCTTGACCTAAAAAGAGGGTGTAGCCATCTGGTTTTGACTTTGCGGCAAAGAGTGTACCTGCAAGGCCACCGGAACCGGTCTTATTGACTACAAGTACGGGCTGACCAAGTTCTTTTTTGGCAAATTCTGCCCAAACTCTTGCACTTACGTCACCATCACCACCGGCGCCATAAGGAACAACCACGGTAATGGGTTTGGTTGGATATTCTGCCTTGGCTACGGGGGTAAAACCAATAAGACAACCCAAAGCTACTAATGCGCCCAAAATGTTCTTAAAACTCATAAAACCTCCTAAAACGTTATTATGTAAGGGGAGAAACTCCCGGCCTAATTGTTATTAGTTCAAAGCAATTAGTCTTATTTTAACACACTGTTAAATGTAGACATCATGCTCGTCTTTGCGCTCTAAAGCTTCTTTTTCTTCGATAAGTCTTTCTTTACGAGCGCGCACGCGATAAATACTAAAGATAGCAGCAATGGTTGTCAGCAAAAGTATTACCGCAAAAGGTTTTTGGAGAAAAATCATATGATCTCCGCCAGAAATAGCCATGCTTTGGTCATAGGCTTTTTCAAGAATCGGCCCTAAAATAAAACCAATGATGAGCGAACCTGCACTAAAGTGAAAGATTCGCATGAGGTAGCCCAAGATACCAAAGATAATTAAGCAAAAAATATCAAACATGCTTTGATTGATGGAATAAGTGCCCACAAAGGCAAATACCGTTACCGCAGAAAAAATAATGTGGCGCGGAAGCTCTACAACGCGTAACCAAAGCTTAAAGCCAAGTTTGGCAATGAAGAAGAGGAGCAGGTCGCAGAGTAAGAGGGAGCCAAAAATACCATAGACAATGGTAGTATGCTCAAAAAAGATATTTGGCCCAGGGGTTAAACCTTGAATTAAAAATGCACCCATAAGTACGGCGGTTACGTCATCACCGGGAATGCCGAGGGTGAGCAGGGGAATCATGGCTGAGCCGGTGGTGGCATTGTTGGCAGCTTCTGGTGCAAGCACGCCTTCCACATTGCCTTTGCCAAATAAATCAGGGTTTTTTGAGTGGCGCTGTGCTTCGGAATACGCCATAAATGCCGCAGGTGATGCCCCAAGCCCCGGCATGGCACCGATGACGGAACCAATGACTGATGAGCGAAGCATGACGCCAATATTTTGTTTAAACTCCTGCCAGCTAAAGCGATTGTCAGGTGACTTCATATCAAAGGTTTGACGCGCAAAGTTTTTTGCCGAAACTCCCACTTGGTGAATAACTTCCGGTAGGCATAATACGCCGATGACCATGGGGATAAGCGCTATGCCGGCCAGTAAGTTCTCGTTACCAAAGGTAAAGCGTTCAGCACCGGTGGTGCCGGAAACCCCAATCATGGACAGCATAATCCCAAAACCTGCGCAAATCATGCCTTTTAAGATAGAATTGCCAGAGATACTGCCAACCACAGTGAGTGAGAGTAAAATTAAGCAAAATTGCTCAACGGGGCCAATTTTAATGGCTACGTAAGAGATGGGGGCTGCAACCAAGATAAGTAAAATATTACTGAAAGTATCACCAAAGATGGAACCAGTTAAGGCCGCATTTAAGGCTTTGCCCGGTTTGCCTTGTTTGGTGAGTGGATAACCATCCATGGCGGTACATACCGCCGGCGGTGCACCGGGAGTGTTAAGCAAAATAGCTGTGATGGAACCGCCATAAATGGAGGCTTTGTAAATACCCAAAAGCATTGGGATACCTACCAAGGGGCTCACATAAAAGGTTAATGGAAGTAAAATTGAAATGGCCATAATCCCTGAGATGCCGGGGATAGCTCCAAACAAAAGCCCCACAGTAAGGCCAAAGGTAATGGCTAAGATGGAGGGAATGTTAAAAATGGACACAAGTCCTACAAAAATATCACCAATCATAAAAATCCTCCGCTATGAAAACAACACGCCTTTTGGCAGCATGATTTGTAAAAATTGTAAGCTTGCATAATCTAGAGCTAAAGTAAAAAGAATGGCGACTATAGCGCCGAGGAAAATGTTTTTTAAGCCAAGCATAAGAGCTACAAGCACAATAATAATGGGAGTTGTGTAGACAAAACCAATATAATAAAAGCCTAAAAGGTATAAAAAGAGCACACCAATATATAAACAAATGCGCAGTAATGGATCATCTTCATGATCGGTGACAAGAGTACGCATGTGGTGTGTTAATTTATCTTTTTTGTAATTTATCCATAAACGTAAGGAATGAAAAACAAGTAGAACGCTGAGGGCAACCACAATTAAAGAAACGGTTTTAGGAAAAAATACTGGGTCAGCACCGCCAAACATGGGGATAACTATGAAAGTGTCTGCATAAAAATGCACCAGTGCGTAGAAAATAAGCAGGAAAATACTTATTGCGATTTCGACAAGTATCCTGTGTTTTAGTTCTAAATTCATTTTCCCTCCGTCTTTAATGTGAAAATTCTCACAAAAACATTCATAATTCTGTAAAAAATACTACTATTTTCCAATTTTTTTCATATGAATATAATAATTTGTTAATGATTAATTATTACTCCCATGATGTTATTATATCTTAGTTTACACATCAACTCTTTTCTTTTTAGTTGAAGTAATAATATTTTTATAGCGCTCTTAAAAATAGGGGAAAGTCTTTAGTAAAAAAGACTTTCCCCATATTATTATTTAGGTACATTAACACCGCTGCGCTCAAGAAACTCAATAAATTTCTTACGCAATTCCATTGCCTGTTCAAAAGAGTCTTTTACTGTAACAACAGACCAGTCAATTCTGAATTCATTTTTATAAAGTGCGGCAGTTTCTTCGGTTAAGTGTACATCGCCGTTATCTGCAATGTGCTGAATTCCGTCAAATTGCTGGGCTTCGAGCATGAGGCCTCGAGCTTGCTCAAGACTTAAACCTGCGGGTAGGGCGAGTTTAGCACCGTCGCGACCAAGGCGTACAGGATAACCACCTTCAAGGCCTAGCGGGCCAGGGGACATGCTATGAGCATTTGTATCAAAGAAAATATCCAAAACGTTCTTCATACAAGAGGCAGCCACTTGGTATTGACCATTACGTCCACCTGGGCGTGCACCGTATTTTCCTAATTGAGCCACAAAGTCTTTAGTGGAACCAAGCTCTTCTGTGATATCACGTGTGCCATCAAAAATACGCATATAGTGAGGAGCATCATAGCCGGCTCCATCACGCGCCCAGTTGTAGCAATGATAGTGGTGAGCTACCAAGTCCACGCGAATATTGCGGCGCTGTAAACCAAGAATGGCGGCGGCGGCTTTTTGGATATAAGGAATAAGTAAAGCGCCATTACCAATACCAATAGTTGGTGCAAGGCCTACTTTGCTCAAAGCAACGTTGGTAACGTCAGGGAAGGAGGAGTTGACTACTTGTGTGTCAATGCCGGAAGCTTTAATGGCTTGCATAAGTTTTGTGCTTAAACCCAAGTGCATGGGAACCCATCCGCCAAGGCCGACGCGTGGCAAGTAAAGCTTAGCGTTAAGCTCTGCAGGAATTTCGTTTACAACCCACCAAGATTGTAATGTTGTGCCGTTAAAAATAACGCAAGGGTTTACTTTTGCAATAAGTTCTGCAGAAGATTCTTGATTTAACAAGTCAATTTTATGCGCGGTAATGTCTGGATATAAGTCAAGGTAAGACGCACCATGCAGAGCACTGTTTACTTTACGAGTAACATGGTCTTCGTTGACGTCAGCGACAACAATCTTTCCGATGTTAGGGATACGGCATAAATATTCCAGCATAATTCCGCCAAGTTCTCCGCACCCAACGATCATAATTGTGTCTTTGTTTCGCATAATCTTTTCTCCTGCTAATTAAATGGTTATCTAAAAACCCATGATGGTATATATATTAAAAGCGATATTTGTATTGTTGTATTTTTCTTGCCTCAAAATGTTACACTGTGTGCCTATGTTTTAGAAACAAAAAAGATACATTGTTCGCTTATAATGATTCATACCCTCATGCTGTAACAGTATTTTGTGATGCAAGCTTGTTTATTTGAAGCTTGATTCAACACTTACTCTATCATAAGCAAGAGCTGTGCCGATAAAATATCACATGTCATTTTGGGGTATTAACTGTATTTTCTTTTCTGAGATATGATTTTTACTTGACTCTAAACTAAGATTGTAACAGTCTTGTTTCATAATGTTACACCATTTTACAAAAAGTGATACACAATGACTATGATTTTAACTCTTCCCACCGAGCATGAACGTCAAGCCATGATTCAACGTGCCAATGCTATTTCTGCAAAGTATGATGTAAATAAAGATGATTTGCGTGTGGCTGACCGCTTTTGCTTAAGCCCGACCGAACTTACAAAACGGCGCGAGAATAATACACTTTTGCTCAAAGCTATTAATCAACAAATGTCTATTATGAGTGAGCTTTTGGTAGAGTCAAGTTATGCCATGAGCATTGCAGATCGTGAGGGCTATATTTTAGAGGTGTGCGGCAATGAACGTATGCTGGCATATTATGAATCGCGAAATTGCACACCTGGCTATCAGTGGACGCTTGAAACGGTGGGAACTTCTTCTATGGCTATGGCCTTATATGAAAAAAAGCCAATTGTTCTTGCCCCCACGGAATCGTGGCCGTATGTTTCGTGGGAATATGTCAACGCAGCATCACCGGTCTTTGATCATAAAAATGAGCTTATTGGCACTATTTCCATGACCGGCCCCAAAGAAACCATGCAAAGCCATACCATTGGATTGCTTGTGCAAGCGGCGGCAAATGTTCAATTGCAATTTCATGAAGCCAGTAAAGTCAAAGAAACCCAAATTCGCAATCACTTTCTTGATTGCCTCATTGAAGCAGATATGCGTGGAGTTGTAGCCCTTGATACCAATGGCGTGATTTTGCATATGAATAATAAGGCGGCCATGCTTTTGAAGGTGAGCACTCACCCAACATTTATTGCTTCTCCTGATGAGGAACTCCCTAAACATATTGATGATGTTCTGGGCAGTGAATATAAAATCGCCCCTCTTGTCAAAAGCGGTTCTACCCTTGCCGGACGCGAAACCTTATGTACTATTGATGGATTTACCTTCCGCTTTATGCTTTCCCTTACCCCCATTCGAGCCGCAGGGCAAAAAGCATTAGGCGCATTATTACATATGACAGAGCGTCAACAAATTATTAATATTGTAAATACTGTCAGTGGTTTACATCCAACGCATACCTTTAATTCTCTTATAGGTAAAAGTGCTTCCTTTAAGGAGGCTGTACGGGTTGCAAAAATTGTGGCCAAAAGTAACGCTCCCGTACTTATTCAAGGGGAAACAGGTACAGGAAAGGAGCTTTTTGCTCAAGCAATTCATAATGCTTCGCCGCGTGCCAGTGGTGTGTTTATGGCCATTAATTGTGGTGCCATTCCACGTGATTTACTCGAAAGTGAGCTTTTTGGCTATGAAGGAGCTGCCTTTACGGGCGCTCAAAAAGGCGGACGCCCCGGAAAATTAGAGCTTGCCCATGGTGGTACGCTATTTTTGGATGAAATTGGCGATATGCCCTTTGATATGCAGGTAAAGCTATTGCGTGTGCTCAATTCGGGGGAAATTCAGCGTATTGGCGGCAGAAAAAGCATTCTGCTTGATTTGCGTATTATTACGGCAACCAACGTTGATTTGTATGAAAGTGTCAATACAAATTCCTTTCGCGAGGATTTATACTATCGTATTAACACTTTCCATATTCAAGTGCCGCCTTTGCGCCACAGAAAGGGTGATATTTTACATCTTGCGCAGTTTTTCTTGGATAATATGAAAAGTGAAAATGAGCTAAGTTTTTCTCCGCGTGCCATGCTTTTTATGGAACATTATCCATGGCTTGGTAATGTGCGCGAGATGCAAAGTGCGGTAGAGCGCGGCGCTCGATTATGCACAGGAACTTTCATTGAACCGGAGGATCTTTTTACAACGATTCAACATGAAAAACACGCACAGGCGCCGCAAGTGCAGGCTGCTGTTTCGCATAAACCCGTCAACCGAAAAGAGCGCGAGCTCGCTGAAATTGAACATTATATGAATTTATATAACAATAATGTGACGGCTGTTGCAAAAGCCTTGCAAGTAAGTAGAATTACAATTTATAGGAAGCTTAAGTTAATTGAGGCGAGTAAGGGGAATTATTAATGTTTTATGTTTGTTTTTTTCTTGGGAGGCGCTGCCTCCC
This sequence comes from uncultured Desulfovibrionaceae bacterium, assembly GCA_964369655.1. Taxonomy (GTDB): domain Bacteria; phylum Desulfobacterota; class Desulfovibrionia; order Desulfovibrionales; family Desulfovibrionaceae; genus CAYJAD01. The sequence goes on from CAYJHU010000119.1 coordinate 6,859, forward strand.
AAACCCACCGCCAAAGGGGATTATCCCCTTTGGAAACCCAAATGCGTTTTATTTTAAGCAAGCTTAAAATAAAACGGAGGGTGTTTTTTTTAGTATTGCTTTGTTTTATTTATAGTTTTTTAAATAGGAGATGGTATGAAAAAGAAAATGTGTGCTTTTGCTTTGGTATGTAATTTTTTCTTTGTGATTGCTTTTGTGACTAACGTAACGGCTAACGATAAGCAGGAAGTAGGCTTGCGCGAACAAGGCTGGACAAGTTTTACCGCCGGTAAATACACCTATGCTGCGCAGGGACTTGAAGGTGAGCTGGTGTTAACTTCTAAGCGAGTAAATAAATATTCGCTGAAAGTTAAAACATATCGTACTGATAACCAAAATGGATGTGGATTTTCCGGTGAGTGCACCGAAAATGCAGATGATTTAGTTTGCGTTAATGCCGATAAGCCAGAGATAAAAGTAATACTGCAGGCAGAAGATGGCGCTGTGAATGTTGATGGAGAAAATATAACATATTTTTGCGGACATAGAGTCACTTTTCAAGGGAAATATATCTTAAAAGAAAAATATTAAAGTATTTCTTTAACTGTCACGGCATTCTAATTCGAAATATTTTTTTGGGGAAAACTTTTGCTTGGCCAAAAAGTTTTTGAGGGTGGGGGTCTGGGGGCGGGAACTTTTTTCAAAAAGTTCCCT
>CAYJHU010000120.1:0-7549 GCA_964369655.1 uncultured Desulfovibrionaceae bacterium
CTGGTTTTGAAGGCGGTCAAATGCCTTTACAACGCCGTTTGCCTAAGCACGGTTTTAAAAACTATCCTTTCAAAGTCACCTATGAAGTGATCAACTTAGATCGCCTTTTAGAAGCTTTTGAAGGTAAGAATGATATTAGCCTTGCTGACATCTATGCTCGTGGTCTTGCTGGCTACGGTAAGCCCGTAAAGGTGCTTTCCCGTGGTGAAGTAACCCGTGCCATTAAGGTAGAAGCACACAAGTTTAGCGCAACCGCAGCCGAAAAGATTCGTTCTGCCGGCGGTGAAGCCACTGAACTTGAGACCGTAAAGGCTGACTAGTTTGGATAAAGAGCGCGAGGGGGTTTTCCTCCCCGTGCTCTTTCTTGCTTCCTTGGTAAAAGATTATTAGTTTTTTTCAAGGCAGAATTAAAGATACGCATAACAAAAAAGAGATAGCATCAATGGCAAACGGAGCGGTTAATCCCATGGCAGCACAATCTGGCCTTATGAAAAAAATAGGCTGGACTTTTCTGCTTTTATGCTGCTATCGGATAGGTGTGCATGTGCCCATTCCCGGCGTTGACGCTGCGGCACTGCAAAGTTTTTTTGCACAAATGTCCGGTACGCTTTTTGGTCTTTTTGATATGTTTTCCGGTGGCGGTCTGTCCAATACCTCTGTGTTTGCACTAGGTATTATGCCTTACATTTCTGCATCGATTATCATGCAGCTTATGCAGGTTATTAGCCCAAGCGTTAAACGCATGGCTAAGGAAGAAGGCCAAGCAGGAAGACGTAAGATTACGCAATATACACGCTACTTGACAGTACTTATTACCTTGGTGCAAGGCTTTGGCATTGCAGTGGGTCTTGAGTCTATGCGTAGCCCTTCCGGTGATTTGGTAGTACTTACCCCCGGCTGGGAATTTCGCTTTATTACAGTGCTGACCTTTACGGCCGGTACGGTTCTTATCATGTGGCTTGGTGAAAAAATTACCGAAAAAGGCATAGGTAACGGTATTTCCCTCATTATCTTCTCAGGTATTGTTGTGGGCATTCCGCGAGCTATTATGCAGTCATTCCAGCTTATTAGTGCTGGCGACATGGAAATTTTCCTTGCCATCGTCATTGTTGTGGTTATGCTTTGCGTTACCGTTGGCATTGTCTTTATGGAGCGTGCCCAGCGCCGTATTCCCATTCAGTATGCCAAGCGTCAAGTGGGTAAGCAAATGTATGGCGGACAAAGCTCTCACGTGCCATTGCGCGTGAACACAGCCGGTGTTATTCCGCCCATCTTTGCCTCAAGCTTATTGCTTTTCCCTGCAACTATAGGACAGTTTTCAGATCATGAATACGTACAAATGGTTGCCGCAATGTTTTCGCCTGAGAGCATAGTGTATAATATTATATTTGTGGCACTTATTTTCTTCTTCTGCTACTTCTACACGGCCATTATTTTTGACCCTAAAGAAATGGCAGAGAATTTGAAAAAAGGTGGTGGCTTTATCCCCGGAATTCGTCCCGGTGAAAAGACAGCCGAGTATATTAACAATGTCCTTTCGCGTTTAACGCTGTCAGGCGGTGTGTATATCTCTGTTGTGTCTGTATTGCCCATGCTACTAATAGCAAACTTTAACGTGCCATTTTACTTTGGCGGCACAAGCCTACTTATCTTAGTAGGTGTAGCTATGGACTTCATGAGTCAGATGGAATCACATATGGTTTCAAGTCAATATGAAGGCCTTATGCAAAAAGCCAAATTAAAAGGCAGAGCTTAATTTTTTAGGCTTGGTTAAAAATGAAAAAATATCGCGGTGCATTCATTAAAAATGATCGAGAAATCGGTCTAATGCGTGAAGCCAATAGGCATGTGGCCAATGTGCTTGACATCATGGGGGACATGGTGGCTCCAGGAATAACAACCATGGAGCTAGAAAATGCAGCCAGAGCCTATTGCGCACAGCGAAATTTAAAGCCGGCATTTTTGGGATACAACGGTTTCCCGTATGCCTTGTGCATATCGGTAAATGAAGTTGTTGTGCATGGTTTTCCTTCTGAGCGGCTGTTGAAAGAAGGGGACATTGTCAGTATTGACATGGGTATTGTCTACGAAGGTTTTGTAGGCGATGCAGCACGCACCTTCGCCGTTGGAGAAATAAGCGCGGAAGCAAAACAGCTTATGAAAATTACGGAAGATGCCTTGTATAAAGGCATAGAAGTAGTCAAACATGGGTTGGATGTTTATTGTATTGGTGAAACAATACAAAAGTTTGTGGAAGATGCTGGCTATGGGGTGATTCGTCGTTTTGTTGGTCATGGTATTGGCGCAAAACTTCACGAAAAACCCGAAGTGCCCAACTTCAAACCTGCCTTTTCCGGCATGCCTTTGCAAAATGGTATGGTTATTGCCATTGAGCCTATGGTAAGCATTGGTAGCTATGAAGTGGACATTTTAGAAGATAATTGGACAGCTGTGACGCGTGACCGATCGTTGGCCGCGCACTATGAGCACAGCATTGCCATAACACCGCACGGGCCTGAGATACTCAGTATTTCTGATAGAGGTTTGAAACGCGGTTAATTTGGTGTTGACAGAAAGAGTAAAGACAGATAGAAGCTTCACTCTTGCCATGTGGCAAAGTAAGTGTTGTCTGGAGTACAATTATGAAAGTAAGACCTTCCGTAAAGAAGATATGCCCAAAATGCACTGTCATTCGGCGTAAGGGTGTGCTCAGAGTAATCTGCGAAAACCCCCGCCATAAGCAGCGTCAGGGCTAAGGCAGGAGACGAGAGTGGCTAGAATAGCAGGTGTTGATTTGCCTCGTGGCAAACGTGTGGACATTGCGTTGACTTATATCTATGGAATTGGACATACAACGTCCCTTAAGATCCTAGATTCCACTGGTGTGGATTGGTCACGCAACATTGACGACCTCTCCGATGCAGAGGTAAATGAAATTCGTAAAGAACTTGAAAGCAACTACAAGGTTGAGGGTGACCTTCGCCGTGAAGTAGTAAGCAACATCAAGCGTCTTATGGACATTGGTTGCTACCGTGGCCTTCGCCACCGTCGTGGCTTACCGGTGAATGGACAGCGTACAAAAACCAATTCACGTACCCGTAAGGGACCACGTCGTGGTGCTGTTGCCAAGAAAAAGTAGCAAGTCCTTAGGGCTTTAAAATCAGTGTAGAGGAATAATTATGGCCAGAGCTAGAAGAGCGGTCAAAAAGAAAGATAAGAAGAATATTCCTGTGGGCATTGCTCACATACAAGCTTCTTTTAATAATACTATTGTGACCTTTACTGACACCCGTGGTAATGCCATTAGTTGGGCATCTGCCGGGCAAAGCGGCTTTAAGGGTTCACGTAAGTCCACCCCATTTGCTGCGCAAGTGGCTGCTGAAACTGCAGCTCGCAAAGCACAAGAAAATGGAATGCGCACTGTGGGCGTGTATGTAAAAGGCCCCGGCTCCGGTCGTGAGGCTGCCATGCGTGCCATCAATGCCGTGGGCTTTAAGGTTGCATTTATTCGTGACGTAACCCCCATTCCTCATAATGGGTGTAGGCCTCCTAAGCGTCGCCGCGTATAATTAGTCGCTGAACAAAGCAATTGTTGAGTCCTTTTTAGAAGGATAAAATCAAAAGCCTGTGAGTAATCATAGCTATTGGTTTTGATTGCTTGATTGCGTTAACTGTTGTGAATATTAATCACTACAGAATAATGCAAAGCAGTATGATTTAGAGTAGTGGTGATAAAGGATTTTCAGAGCCTTTGCAGTGCATAAAATTTTTATAATTTACAGCACTGCAATGGAATCTGGTGAAGGCATTGCCACACGAGATGATATACAGTCCCTAACATTATGTAATGGTAGCGGGACTTTACTCCAAGTAAGTGGGGGCTCTTATGTTAATCAAACAGGGCGAACGGCTCATCAATACACGCAACTGGGCTGAGCTTGTTAAGCCGGATCAAATTCGCAGAGAAAGCGATCCATCAAGTACCATGTATGGCAAGTTCGTGTGTGAACCCTTAGAGCGTGGTTATGGCAATACAATCGGCAATGCTATGCGCCGTGTGCTTCTTTCATCCTTGCAGGGTGCGGCCATTGTTGCTGTTAAGGCAGTGGGCGTGCAGCATGAGTTTACAACTTTGCGCTGCGTAGATGAAGATATGACTGATGTTGTGCTGAACTTAAAGCAAGTTCGCATGCTCATGAATACCGAAGAGCCACAGCGCTTGACCCTTTCTGTTTCCAAAAAGGGTGAAGTAACAGCAGCTGATATTAGTACAAACCAGCATATAACAGTGCTTAACCCAGAACAGCATATCGCAACCCTGACCGAAGATGTCGAGCTTGAAATGGAGCTTGAGGTTCGTATGGGCAAGGGTTATGTACCTGCTGATATGCATACAGATTTGTTTGAAGAAATTGGCCTCATTCGTCTTGATGCAAGCTTTTCTCCTGTGCGCAAAGTTGCGTACTCAGTAGAACAAGCTCGCGTTGGACAAATGACCAACTTTGACAAACTCATCCTTGAGATTTGGACTGACGGATCTGTGACTCCTGAAGATTCCATTGCCTATAGTGCCAAGATTATTAAAGATCAGATTTCTGTCTTTATCAATTTTGATGAAAAAATTTCTGGCATTAATGACAATGAAACCGGCAATGACTTAGATCTTAACGAAAATCTGTACAAGGGTATAGATGAGCTTGAGCTTTCAGTTCGTGCCACCAATTGCCTACGCAGTGCAAACATTGCAATTGTGGGCGAACTTGTGCAACGCAGTGAAAACGACATGCTCAAGACGAAGAACTTTGGACGTAAATCTCTTGACGAAATTAAGGGTGTTCTTTTGGACATGAACCTTGACTTCGGCATGAAGATTGACAATTTTGAAAAGAAATATCAAGAATGGAAGAGGAAGCAGCAAAATGAGGCACAATAACTCTGGTAGAAAGCTTTCGCGCACTCCTTCGCATCGTAAGGCCTTATTCCGTAATATGGCTAAAGCGCTGCTTACCCACGGCAAAATTCGCACCACCGAAATGAAAGCCAAGGAATTGCGCCGTACAGTAGAACCTCTGATCACCTTAGCCTTGCGCAATGACTTGCATGCACGTCGCCAAGCCTATCGTGTACTAGGCAGTCACCAATTGGTGAAGCGTCTTTTTGACGAAATAGGACCGGCTTTTGTGGGTGTTCCCGGCGGATATACTCGCGTACTCAAGCTTGCCACCCCGCGTCGTGGCGATAATGCCCCTATGGCTATTATCGAATTAACACGCGGTCAAGAAACTACTGAAGCTGTGGAAGTGGCTGACAGCGAAGCAGATAAAGCCGAATAATATAGGCTTTGTGAATAGCAAACAAAAAGAGATGGGCATGCCTGTCTCTTTTTTTTATTAAAAATTCTAAGCTTGCCTTGAGAGGATGAGATGCAAGAAGTGTCAAAATTTGGGCGTGGATTAAAATTTATCAGTTTTCCTGCGGCGCTTACGACTATTGTTGATTTGAATTTTGTGGGTTTTGTAATTCCTGTTTTTTTCATAACCACGCTAGTTCTAACTGCCATCATAACAGTATGTTATCTTTTTTTAAGGGATATAATATTTTCATATATTGATATGAAAATGACCTTAGGTAAAGATGATGAAGAAAAATCCAAAACCTTCTCATTTTACATAGTAAATTTTTTAAATCGTAATCTCTTTGGCGGCGTGTTTGCCTTTTTGGTAATAGCTAATATAGTTTTAGGATTAGCTTACTGGGCGTATGTGAATAAATCTCCAACAGTTATTGAGCAAGTGTATACTGCCATTTCTAAAAACATAGAAAAAACAGCAGAAAATACAGAAGAAATTGCTAAAAACACAGCAGAAATTAGCACTAAACTTGATGATGTTAATGATAATATTAAGCTCACTAAGCAAGAAACCAGTATAGATCCCCAAAAAGAGCTTGCAAATAAAGGTATTCAATTTTCTGTGGATGGCTTTGAAAGTCAGCTCGACATAGGTAATTTAGAAAATATTGAACTCTTCTTTAAGGCAAAATTTCCTCTGTACACTGAAAATGCCAACTCTCAAGTATTGCTAGCAAAAGTGTTTTGGGCAAAATCTCCTAACTATAAAGAGATAATCAAACTTGCCATAAAGTACGGCTTTGATATTAACAAGCCGTTAAATGTTAATTTACTGAGTGCTTATGCTATAAAGTATAAAAACAGCGCAATGAATCAATATGTGATTCAGGGATTGCCATTTGACGATATTTTTTTTGTTTCTAAAAATTTTGTTAAATATTACGGTGATACCAAATTTGATTTTGTAAAATTTATGATGCAATCTAGTAATAGCCTAACCAAGGAAGATATTGATTTTCTATTGTCGCTTGGAGTGAAGCGAGATGTTCTTGTGCAGTACAATGCAGAGCTTATAAATTTGTATAAAACAGCGAACATAAAGGATAGATATTTAGATTATTTAAAGCTAATGATACCGAACAAAAATGAATCAAAAAATCATCGCGATTTTCATGATAAGTATTTGCAAGGTTACTTAAAAAATGGTGCACATGTGAGCATTAATGAGCCCGTTGGCGGAATAATATATTTCTTTAACGTTAATTTGCCTCCCGAAAAAAATATTGAACCCTTGAGGAAGAAAATACTCGCTGAGCGTGAACGTATCGGCCTTTTACTCCAAAATTAAATAGTTTAAGTCCGCTTGTTAACTTGTCGACGCTGAAAAACACGTTTCCACGTATTTTTCAGAAAGGCACGACTGGCTCCAAATACCCCTAACGGGGACGCCAGAAGTGAATTCTGGCTAATTTGTTGACATGTTAGTAAGCGGACTTATTTTTTTTAGAACTTTGTCTGAAAGGAGCCAATTATGAAAAGATGTGTTTTACTGGCGTTCATGGTGTTTGCTTTCCTTTGGGGTCAACCTCTACAAGCGCAAAATCTCCACTCTTCTTTTGATAGCATTCTAAAAAGCTATGTTTCTGGAGGATATGTTAATTATACTGCGCTTAAAAACAATCGACAAGGACTTGATACTTACCTAAACACGCTGGCTGGTGTGAGCAGGGCAGAGTATAATGGCTGGTCAAAAAATGAAAAACTTGCCTATCTTATTAATCTTTATAATGCCGCGACATTAAAGCTGATTATTGATAATTACCCCGTAAAATCCATTAAGGACATTGGTTCTACCTTTAGTGGACCGTGGAAGCAAAAGGTTGTTCGTTATTTTGGACGGCTTATTACGCTTGATAACCTAGAGCATGATATTATTCGCCCTGAGTTCCGTGAGCCTCGTATTCATCTCGCTCTTGTTTGTGCGGCTAAGAGCTGCCCACAGCTTCGTTCTGAGGCTTATACTGGGGCGCGCCTTTCTAGCCAGCTAGATAATCAAGGAACCCTCTTTTTTAATGGTCCACAAGGCATTCGCGTAGATCATGCTAAAAAGCGTGTGTATCTTTCCTCCATTCTTAAATGGTATAAAGAAGACTTTGCTTCGGTGGCTGCTTTTGCACAAAAGTATGCCAAGCAAAAGTT
>CAYJHU010000121.1:0-7503 GCA_964369655.1 uncultured Desulfovibrionaceae bacterium
GAGACCTCTGCGCAATTCATTGCGCAGAGGTCTCAAAACAATATGGAAAAATGAGTGTCACCCTAACTTATTACTAGTTTTTGCCGATACAGTGTGATAAAGCTTGTATTAAGGGCGCTAAAGCTCCGTTTTTTGGGTCTGTGTTTATATGCATGTCCTCAAGGCTTGCTTATTCATTGATATAATACAAATATATCTTGAATTGATACTAGTTTGTGTGCGAGTGAAGCTTTTAGAGTGGTTATAACTATCATTTTTTGTGTTTATTATGGGGAAGATATCTTATGAGTAAGCTTAGTTTGTTTTTTTCTTTATGCTTGGCTCTTTGTAGTATTTATTCGGGCATTATTGCTTACGCAGAGCCGGTTAAAGAGACTCCTGCCAAAGAAAATTGGTATGTAGGCACAGATGCTTGCGCTTCATGCCATTCTGAGACAGTAGAGTCATTTAAAGCCAATTCCAAAAAGGCAAAAAGTAAAAAATCTGTCATGATAATGAAAGAGAAACTCACCGAGGCTGAGTTTCGAGCTTGCTTAGCTTGTCACACCACAGGTTATGGAAATAAAAGCGGTTTTGTGAGCTATGAGCAAACCCCGCACTTGGCAGATGTGGGCTGTGAATCTTGCCATGGCATGGGCGGACTACACTCAGAAGACGGCGACCCCGAATCTATCTCACGTAAGCCAACTCTTAAAACTTGTGAAACATGTCATGATGATAGCAAAATAGCGCGAATATCATATGACGGGCGTATTTATTCCGGCGGACATTAATAACTTGTGTAAAATTCAATTTAGTTAGCTCAAAAAGTACTAAGCCACGGAAATACAAAAATTAAGCATTGTTTGGTTTTTGTGTTGATGCCACAGACAACCGATAAACATACTGTGATTGCTATATAACATTACCACATAGGAAAAGGCATTATGATACAAATACGCAAAAAAATAGGCAATAAGTTTGCATTATTAGTAGGCGCAATGATGATTGTCATTCTAGGCGTTTTCTTGACATTTGTTTCCTATACAAATGAGCAGAGATTTGTAAGTACCATGAATAAGAATGTTATCGTTGTTAAAGAGCTTATACAAAATATTGTCTATCGCCCCATGATTGCAGGTAATAACGAGGCAACACAAAAAGAATTTAGTTACTTTGGTGAGCATCGCCCTGAAACGAAGATGTATATGTCGAGTTTTTTAGGCACTGTTACTTATTCAACTCAAGACCTAGAAAGTAAAACGCCCGTAAAAAAACTTGATATACCTCAAAGTGTTATAAAGCTCATGGAAGAAGCTACCACTAAGGATATTCAAAAAACAGAGCTGATTTCTGATAAAGATAAGTGGTTTTTTGTCTCTGTGGACAGTATTAAAAACGAAAAAGCTTGTTACCATTGTCACGGTTCATCCAAAGCTATATTAGGTCAATTTACTACCATCAACGATATCACCCCCGATATGGTTAAGTTGCGTGAAACAACCTACTTTATTATAGGGCTTGGCTGTATCACTATACTAGCCATGATTTTGCTGGTTCGTTATTTTACTACAAAGATTATTGTTAAAAGACTTACTGCGCTTAGAAAGTCCAGCATTGCCATAAGTGAAGGTGATTTGGACGCACCATTAATTTTAAGCGGCGTAGATGAATTGTACGATGTGAGCCATAATATTGAGAGTATGGTTCTTGGGATGAAAAAAGAAATAGGCTTTACCCAAGGCCTGCTCAATGGCATTCCCGTACCCTATATTGTTATTGATTCAGATCAAATCGTTTTGGCTTGCAATCAGCCTTTGCTGACGAATTTTGATGACGATGGCGTACCGGAAGATTATATTGGTAAAGATCTCTCCTATTTCTTAGATCCCAAGGGAACGAGAAACCGTATCCTGCGCGAGCTGTTGCTTTCAGAGAACCCCATTAAAGGAGAAAGTGTCGCCTACAGAGATAGAAAGGGTCAATTTAAATACTGCATAGCAGATATCAGTATGTTGTATGATTTAGACAAAAAGCGCATAGGCTCCTTTGCTGTTTATGTGGATATTACAGAAGTTCGCAGACAAGAAAAGATTGTCACAGAACAAAATGAAACCATTTCTGTTAATGCAAATTCTGCCAAGAATGTTTCCAAAAGCGTTTCGGAAAATACAAGTTTGCTCTCTGCCCAAGTGGCTACAGCCCATAGCGCCACCACAAATATATTGAGTAGTACGCAAAATGCGGTCATGGCCTGTAATGAAATGCGTACAGGTGCAAGCAATGTCACAGCCCAAGCTTTGCAATCTTCTGATATGGCCACCGAAGCAAGCAATGAGGCCAGCGAAGGGGCAAATATTGTTCAGCAAGCATTAGATTGTAGTGAACAAGTCATGCGGCAGGTTCAAAGCCTTGTAAAAGACATGGCGGAGCTTGGAGTGCAAGCTTCTGAAATTACACGCATTATTTCCGTAATTGATGAAATTGCTGGGCAGACAAATCTTCTTGCGCTTAATGCAGCCATTGAAGCAGCGCGTGCAGGGGACTCGGGAAGAGGTTTTGCTGTGGTTGCCGATGAAGTGCGTAAACTTGCCGAAAAAACGCAAGAAGCCACCGGACATGTCAACACCACAGTTACAGTGATACTTAATGGCATTACAAAAGGCGCTAAGGGCGCAGATAAAACCCTTGAACTTATGCAAGAGGCCACTGTATTTTCCAAGCAATCGGAAGAAGCCTTACAGCGCATTAGGGATGTTATTGTAAATACTGTCAGCACCATGGACAGTATGGCTAAAGCCACCCATGAACAAGCCCAAATAGTGGAGCTTATGGTTAAAGATGTTAATGAAATTAATAATATAGCAGGCGAAACGCTGGGGGCTATGGATATTGCGGATAAGGCAGTAGAGGATCTTGACACCATAACAAAGCAGTTGGACGACATTATTGCCAATATGACAAATACGCTGAAAAACTAAGAAACGTTGATAAGTTCACTTTTTTCGTTGTATACACGTAGCGTTAAAAAACATCAATGAGGTTTTCACCTTTGTGAATTTATTTGCTTATGAATTTTATTGAGATAAAGCATGTTGAATTTAATTTACAATTGAAATAATATCTCAAGAATATGGCAAAAAACTATGAAAGAAAATATACAGCCATATGACTACAGACATTTGAGGATGAAATGGATATAAAAATAGGAGCAAAGCTTAGAAAGCTTAGGAAAGACAAAGATATAACCTTAAGCGAGCTAGCTGAAAGAACTGACTTATCGGTGGGTTTTTTAAGTAATCTTGAGCGAGATATGTCTAGCCCCACTTTAGACAGTTTACAAAAAATTTGTACGGCCTTAAATACTGCTATGCTAGATATTTTGGCCAATAATCATACGGAAGAAATTGTTATAAGGCGTGATCAGCGTGAGTTTGTGAGCATGCCGGATGGCAATGTCACTTATGAGTCTGTAAGCTTTGGCCCCGGCTGTCTTGATGGATGGGTGATAAGCATTGCACCTAATTATAGATTTGATAAACAGTGGGCACACATCTACGACGAAATCGGTTTTGTGCTTGAAGGAACCATGACAGTTATTATGGATGAAAAAACATATGATCTACACGAAGGGGATTGCTGTTACATAAAAGCCATGACAAGGCACGGCCTGAGTAATAATACAGACACTCCCTGTAAAAGCTTTTGGGTAAAGCAAATTACCGAAAAAAACATTTTTAATACATAAAAAATATTGTTAATTTAGCCGTCACTGAAAAACGTGGAAACGTGTTTTCAGCATCGACTAAATTTCCCCCCCTAAAAGAAGAGGGCTTTTTAATATCTCCACGTAATAAATTACGTGGAGATATTTTTTTCATTATTATGAAAATAACGGTTGACACACACATGCCGAACACATACTCTTTAATCAATATTCATGAAAATGAAAATTTATGAAGAGGCTGCGGCGCGTATTTTTTTAGGGATATTGCCAAAAAATATAGTAATATTAGCAATGTCCTAAGAGGTAAATTATATAAATTTTAACATCTTACACTAATGAGGGGGTAGTATGGAAAACAAACCAAACTCAAACATTCAAAGCATGGTCTTTTGGCCGGGCTTTATTGTAGTTGTGCTCTTTGTAGGGGCAGGAGTGTTTGCCACAGAGTCTTTAGGAAAGTTTTTATCTAGCGCTCTTGACTTTATGTCAAGAAACTTTGGTGCAGGATTTATGCTTTTTGTTATTGCAAGTATTTTTGTTTTATTAACAATTGCTTTTTCAAAATACGGTAAAATAACAATTGGCGGAAAAGATGCTAAACCAGAAATTAGCATGTGGACTTGGATCAGTATCTGCCTTTGTTCAAGTATTGGTACAGGTATTTTGTTTTGGGGTCTTGGAGAGCCCATCTTCCACTATGCCGGCCCACCAGAAGCTACGGGCATTAAAGCCTTTAGTCCTGATGCGGCTATCTTCAGTATCTCTCAGGCCGCTTTTCACTGGACGGTTGCTCAGTACACCCTGTACACTCTTGGCGCCATCGCCATTGCCATCACAGCTTATAATTCAGACCGTTTTTCCATGGCTAATACTCTCGAAGGTCTCTTGGGTAAAGAAAAAGCCCATGGAAATATTGGTAATGTTGTAAATACCTTTGCCGTTTTTGCCATTGTTGGCGCCGTTGGTTGCTCCACTGCTGTGGCAATTTTACAAGCAGGTGGTGGGCTAAATACCTTATTAGGTATGCCGGAAAATCTTTTCACACGCTTTATAATTGCGGCCGTTATTACCGGTATTTTTGTGACCTCTTGCGTAACCGGTATGAAAAAAGGTCTTAAAATTATCAGCGATCTTAACGCAAAGATTTTCTTTGCACTGCTTATTTTTATCTTTATTGCAGGTCCTACTGTATTTTTGGCCGATACAAGCATCATGGTGCTGGGCGACTTTATTAGCACATTCTGGGAAAAAGCCACCATCACGAACAGCTTTACCACCGACGAATGGGCTAAGGGTTGGACTGTGCAGTATTGGGCATCTTTCATCGTGGTAGCTCCGCTTATCGGTATGTTTTTTGCTCGCCTTGGTAAAGGTCGCTCGATTCGTCAATTCATTATCGTTTCTCTTATTGTTCCAAGTGCCTTTTCCTTCATCTGGATTTCCATGTGGGGCGGTATGGCCATTTACTTGCAATCTGAAGGTATTATAGATATTTGGAAGCAAATTCAAGATAATGGTATGCAACACGCCGTGTTTAGTATTTTGCAAAGCTTCCCACTTGCTAATGTTCTTATTGTGGTATTCTTGTTAGCACTTATTGCGTCCATCGTTACCTATGCTGACCCCATGTCGGCAGTTGTGGCCAGTATGACCAGTAAAGCCACCAATATTCAAGACGAAGCCCCAAAATTATTGAAGTTCTTCTGGGGAATAAGTATTGGTACAACTGGTTATATTCTTATTGCTAGTGGCGGGCTTGATAGTGTAAAGGGTATGTTTACCATCATTGGCTTCCCAATTATGATTATCATGTGCTTTATGTATGTTTCTACATTCAAATCTTTGAAAAAAGAATATGATAAGCAAGGTATTAGTAAGTGCGATGGAAGTAATTCCAACTAAGCATTCGTTTTACAACATCTAAAACCATTGAATACTAGATGCTTGCTGTTTAAGCATCTAGTATTCAATGCCTAAAATACATAGCCTCAATGTATTGCTAAAACATACATCAGTGCGAGAATATACTATGAAATTAACAGATTATGAAAAAGAAATGATGAGTGGAGCCCATGGTGAAGCCGTTCAAATGGCCATGCAGGTCTTATGGGACTTGGGCAAATATTATGGAGCAGAGGAATTTGTGGAAATTGTCGCTTGTCATGATGACAGCACCGTATATTTTGGCGAAGCACAAGTGGCTTTTGCCGAGCACCTAGCTAACATTGGTGCCAAGTTTGCCGTGCCCACCTCCACAAATGCCATGGCCATTGATATTGATAGATGGGACATACAAAGACATAATATCGTCTTTATGGAAGGCACAAAGCGCATCCAAGCTTCACACATCAAATTGGGTGCTGTGCCTTGCTGGACGTGCGCTCCTTATCAAGCAGGATTTTCACCGGCTTTTGGCACCCATGTGGCCTTGGCAGAATCCAACGTTATTGCTTTTGTGAATTCCATCGTTGGCGCTCGCTCCAACCGCTATGCAGGGCCGCTTGAGTTGCTTTGTGGCATTGCCGGCAGAGTGCCCAAATTTGGCCTCCACCTTGATGAAAATCGTTATGCAGAAAGCTTAATTGTGCTTGGTGACGACATAAAAGACGAAATGTTTGATGACCCAGCCATGTTTAACTATGTGGCCTATGCCTATGGAAAGATAGTTGGCGATAGGGTGTGGGCTATTCAAGGCATTCCTAAAAATAAAGTAACCATGGACAATCTTAAGCAATTCAGTGCAACTGTTGCCTCTTCTGGTGGTGTTGCGCTCTTTCATATTATTGGCATTACTCCGGAAGCGCAAAGCATTGAGATGGCCTTTGGCGGAAAAGAACCCAAGGAAGTCATCACAATAGGCATAAAAGAGCTTGAAGAAGCACAAAAACAGCTCTGTAATTTTGATGAAAGTGGTCCCATTGACTTAATTTCTCTAGGCTGTCCTCATTTTTCATGTGCTGAATTTACAGATTTAGAAAATGCCTTTTGCGGAAGAAGTGTACATAAAGATACAAATATGTGGATTTTTACCAGCAGAGCCAACTATAATAATATAGAAGATAGTGGCCTTCTTGACCGCATAAAGCGACTGGGCGTGCAAGTCTTTGTTGATGGCTGTACCATGGAATATCCCACAAAAACGTGGGGTACTAAGTCAATTATGACCAATTCCGGAAAATTTGCCACCTATTGCTTTAATAAGGTGGGCATACATCCTGTGTTTGCAAATTTGCAAGATTGTGTAGAAACTGCCGTGAGCGGTAAAGTCGTAAGAGGGGTAAATCCATGGAACCAATAATTATAAAATGCACCAATGTTATTGCCGCGTCAAAGAGAATTCCCCTTGTTTATTCCAATGATTCTTTTAGTTTTGTGGGCGGTGTAGAAATACCCACAGGTGTTATTTCCGACTATCGCCATGCGAATTATCAAGAAAACATCAAAGACAAGGCTTTTGCCTTTCCATTTGGGCGCGGAAGTAGCGGAGCGGGGCTTGTACTTATGGAAATGGCCAGATTAGAATCTGCCCCTGCTGCCATTATTAATATTCATACCGATCCGGTAATTTTAACAGGGCCATTGGTTTGTAAGCATTTTTATGAACAAGTAATTCCCGTAATTAATGTCTCTGAAGAAGATTATGAGCGATTAAAGGGTGCAACTGAAATTGAAATATTTGAAGACAAAGAAGAAATGCACATTTATAAATAATTTAAGCGTGCGTAGAATTGTATTTTTGAGACCCTGCGCAATTCATTGCGCAGGGTCTCGTGGAGCATTGGCGCTAGCCAATGCGA
>CAYJHU010000122.1:0-7487 GCA_964369655.1 uncultured Desulfovibrionaceae bacterium
CTACATCGAGAGCTTTCAAATAAAAGCGATTTTTATAATACTTTTTTTGGGTTTTGATAGAGATAAATTTCATTATTTCAATATATACATATACAAAACTGCATATCGCATGACTGCATATAGATATTCTTAGCACCGCACTCGGTGTAAAGGCAAATTGACAGCATGGAATACATTTATAATATATTCACCCTACTAAAAAAATTCTTTTGCCTCATGGCTAAAGATGGCTTTTTAGCTGCATATGTCAAAACAAGATATTTTTTTGCTTTTCAAATATATAGAACTAACATTGGAAGAAAACTTTTACCAAACGTTTACTTTGGAAAAGGGGTCATTGAACTTTTACCTCATTTATATCAAAAAAATCCCAAAGCCTTAAAAAAAGCCAAAGAGCTTATTACAGCTCCCTTGGAACAGCACATCTCCATAGAAGGAAAATGTGTGTGCCTGCACGGAGAAAATCTAGACTTCACAGGCTCAACAACTGTTATCATGGCTCATTGGGATCCTGAACAAACTATTGATCCCTACGTAGAGCAGCTCTGTATGCACTTTAAATCCATTGGTTTTAAGGTTATTATAGCATCAGCGCAGCCAATTAAGGAAGACATTGTACTTTGTCGCTGGAAAAATTTTTCTGATGCCATCATATATCGTACATGTGACGGATATCATTTTACTTCATGGAAAGCTGCTTTAACATGCTTTCCTTCTTTATATTCTTGCAAAGAACTCATCCTAACCAATGATTCATATTTTGGCCCAATGAGCTCATTTGAGCCTATGCACAAAAAAATGGAGCAAGTAACGTGCGATTTTTGGGGTATAAGCTATAGCGAAGGAATTGCACCACATTTGCAGAGTTTTTACATAGTAATTAAAAATAATGTGCTAAATAGTGCATGCTTTAAGATTTTTATTGACGCCATATCCTTAGAAGCAAACAGAGAAAAAGCCATAGCTTTTGAAGTATCATTTACATTATGGCTTGCAATGCATGGTTTTATAGCTGGTGCATATTGCAAAAATAAGAGCAAATATTTATTACGCTTAAATCAAAGTTACTACTTTTTTAAAGACTTATTAGAATGTGGCGTACCACTTATAAAAAGAGAAAATCTTTATAATGGGGACGCTTTTCTTCTTTTTTTAGATTATAAAAATACATTTCAAGACGAGAGTCACTGGTACTCTATTCATAACTATTTATTACGAATAGGAAGCATGCCTGTTACACTTTCAAGTTTTTCTATGCGACGCGCTCTAGAGGATAATGAAATCATATATAGGCAATATGAAGCCTTTCCTTTTAGTATATTACAAAATTATACTTCACTACAAAGTAGCGCTTTATATTCAAACACAAAAAATGATAAAATAGCCATAGCTGTGCATTGCTATTATTCAGATTCACTTCATACGCTCATTCCTTATCTAAAAAATATTCCAAAACGAGCTCATTTATATATCACCACAGATACAAAGGAAAAAAAAGAACAAATCTTAAGTCAACTTGAACAAATCACTTTCGAAAAAGTTGAAATTCTTATTTGTCCTAATGTTGGCTGGGACATGGCGCCTTTTTTTGTGGGACTAAAAGAAGTATTACCTTGCTATGAATACATTCTTAAGCTGCATATAAAAAAATCTACTCATATGAAAAATGAGTCTGGCGCACTTTGGCGTGAAGCGCTTTATTCATCTTTATTAGGCACACAAGAAGATGTAGAAAAATTACTGGGTAACCTTGAAATGAATACACGTTTGGGGGTTATTGCTCCCCCAAATTATCCACCGTATGCTTTGCCCATACAAGGCCCAAATCATGAGCTTATGAATAAAATTCTTGCCACAAAAAATTTAAGCCTACCTGTTGACGCGTGTATTGATTTTCCTGTTGGAGGTATGTTTTGGTGTCGCAGTGAGGTTCTTGCACCGTGGCTTGAGCTTAATTTAAGCTATGATGACTTTGAAGCAACTAATTCAAAACAAAGAGACGGCACCTTGGCTCACGCCCTAGAAAGGCTAATATTTTGGGGATGTGGCATAAAAAACATGCAATGGGGAAGAGTTTTTAATAAGTCTTAAAATGAATACGCATTCGATATCTATCCACATATCCACAGTACCGCATTATGCACCCATCCGGCTTTTTTAAATCCATATTTAGCATACACAATCCGCCTAAAAATCCATGATTTATTTTCTGCCTCAGCCCAAGCTTTGCAAAGCTCTACATGTTCATTTGACATAAGGTGCGCATAATGTTTCAACAATGCAGCTCCTTGCTTTTGTGAGCGCACAATAGCTTCGTACTTAGGTTTTCGTCCATTGCAAAGTTTTTTTATTGCGTTTGCCCATGTAAGTGTTTTCGCACCAAAAACATTTGTCTCATGTTGCCGATAGCGAATGTAAGGTTCGGCAATTTCATGCACTTTGCCTAATACACTGGCAACTTGCAAAAGCCAAGCATCGTGCATAATGGCCTCTTCGGCTATAGGGATTGAAGCTTGGGCTAAAGCCTTATTTCCGCACATGGTGCAACCCAGCACATGCGGCATAACAAGAACGTTTCGAAAATTTGCATTCCAATATTCCGGTAACATAGAATTTTTGAAAAAAGAATTGTGATATATGCTACCGGAAGCATGCATGAGCGATGCATCAGAATAAATGAGAATAGGAGTTTCTTTGCCGTATTTTTTTTCTAAATCATGCATACTTTTAAGCATAGTCGGAATTTTTTCTTGTTCCCAAATATCATCTTGATCTGCAAGGAAAAAATATGGCTTTTCAAGCTTTTCAAGCAAGGCAGCAAAATTGTTTTTTGCCCCTAATCGTTCTCCCGCATGCAATGTACACGGAATTGAATGCTTGGCAGTAAAGTTTTGAATTCTCTCAATAGTATTATCTGTTGAGCCATCATCTCGCACCATAAGGTCAGCCTGTGCAGGCCAAGGACAAGACTTAAGAAAATCTTCTATAAAGCGCGAACCATTAAAGGTAGCTAATAAAATAGAATAAGGCGTGTCAGATATATGCATAATGTAGCAAACTTCTTATGATATACTTGTTACATAAAGCGGTTTCGAATTTCTTGTAAAATAACTGCCGCGTGATCTGTGTTCGCCTCGGCCCATTGCCCATGCCTTAGCGGGTAGGTATGCGTGCCATTTTGCATAATGGGAACAAGCGTATAATCTACGGCATAAACATTTTCGCCCTGCATAAAATCCATATTGCCTGACCAACCTGTGGCAACAACTATGAGCTTTTTCTGCATGGCCTCGTGTATGGTGAGGCCATAGCCTTCGGAGCGATGCAAAGAAATATAAACATCATGCTCCAGGTACGTTTTTTCTAGAGTGCTAGAGTCCATCCAATGCGTAAGTATTTGTATATGTGTATGCCCTTTCGCAGCTTGCAATATTTTTTCATAATCTTTTGCAAATTCATTTGTTTGTGCGAGCTTTAAAGTCAAATGTGCTTCATGGCAGGTAAAAGCTTTTACAAAAGCATGAATGACTGCTTCGGGATTTTTCCGCATGCGCAGCGCCCCCATGTCCATAATGAACAAACAGCGTAAAATTCCATCCATACAGTAAGTATTTTTTATTTCTCTGGGCTGCGGCAAAACATGCGGTTTAATTCGCACTGTCTTGTTGGTGTTTTTAGCAATAGCCTTTTGTGTAAAGGTGCTTGGAACTTCAATGGTGTCCACATAGTTCATGGCGTGCTTCCAAAGAGAGGGAATATCTTCAAGCTCCCATGCCCAGTAAGCAATTATATGTTTATTTCGTATAAACTTCTTTCCGAGAGCGCATATAACATACTGAAATTGCGGCGGATTATGATGAATAACAACAGTGGCATTTTCACTTCTTGCTAAAATATCTTGTAAAAAAACGATGGAACCATCTGTAATGGGATTTTTTATGCTTTGAAAAACTTCGTAAGAACTGTCCACACAAATAACATTAGGAAATAATTTTTTGCACTCTTTTGCATATAGCTGTGCAGACTGAGAAAGCCCTCCTCCAGCCTGAAAGCAACCTATAATGTATAAGGGCGCATCACGCCCGGCCAAGGGCACAGCATTTTTTTTACGGCCAATTCTAATAAGACACATAAAAGATATGGCCAAGGCATGCACCAAAGGTGGAAGTTTTTTCCAAATATTTTTTATATGTTTTTTCACCATGGCACTCTATTTGTGATTTTGGAAAACATAAAAGAAGTTAGAAGCTAAGAGGAATGATTCAAAAGCATCATAACCTAGCATTGCTACAAAACCAATGAACCCTATACCTTTAAGACTTGTACTGCAATTTTTTATTTCAATATACCTTCACGCAGAAATGACCTTTCAACAACTTGATATACTACAGCATCTGGCTTCAAATCTTTTATAAGCTCTTCAAGTTTTTCTAGTGTCATTGTATTCCAATGAAAAAAAGTAATTTCTTCAAAAGCAAATGAATACGGCAGTAAAAGTTTACGGGTAAAAGAATCTCCTACAGCTAAAATATGTTTCTTTTTGATAATATTTTTTTTAGTTTCCTCATCTAAAACATACTGATACGTCACGGGATCTCTATATTTAGCGGAGTACTTTCCTAACTTGATAATGTCTCCGTTATGTTTTTTTTCAATCTGTTTAGTAGTTAAAGCATGAGAAATATCTGGAAAATCACCTTGAGTTCGAAGTATCCCCCAGGCCTCTTTAAAGGCTAAAAGTGCACCATATTCATTCCAATGCGAATCATCAGTTAAATATAATCTTTTCCCTTGCATAGTAGCTAAAATCTTTTCTTTCAATAGAACTTTTTTAGGAAAAGAAAGGTATAACTGTTGCTCTTGAGCTTTTTGCAGCACTGCATCGGCAAAGCGAAAATTCGATTTAATCTTAAGCCGATTGGGCAAATATTCTTCATATATACTATGCTTATTTGGCGTGACAATCATTACATACGGTATGTTATAGTCTTTTACGATAGTTTGTATTTTTTTTAATCGCTTAATTTTTTGTTCAACATCGCTGGAAGAGAAATGATTTAAATTTATTGTATAATCAATAACTTGATTAAAGAAATTGCCCAAAAAAATCCATTTTTCTTTTCCTGTAAGATGCTTACTATTGCCGTTAAATGGCGCTAGCATTTCATCGAACTGAAGAAAATGATGTAATGAAATATAATAATTTCGAAAAAAAATTCTATCACCCCAATAATTTTCCACATCTATAAAAAAATCTTTGCTATTTGTATACGCCTTGAATTCTTTCATCACAGTAGGAGTGCGGAGTTCTTGATTGGAGAAAAATTCCTTATCTAAGCCAAGCATCACCCCCACCAAACCGGAACAAAGCCACAACGAAAACATAAGAATAACTGCTTTTTATAGAGTATTCATATTAAAATCTAAAGTAAATAAAAGGATTATAGCTTCCGCTTAAAATAAAAGCCCCGCACATAACGCATAAAAAACATCCCCAAAGTGCGATGCTCCCTTCTACAGCAAGCTTCACATTGGACGAAGATGCCTGCAAAGCAGTTCGAACTCGTTGCAAAATATTCTCAACTACTCCAAAACTCAAAAATATAGCCACTCCAAGCATCACTACAAGGGGAACATTGGCCACAGCCAAATCCATTATGGCGAGAACACCTGAATATGAAATATCGCTCAAAGCCAAAAAATATATTTTTACTTGGGCCATATCTTCACAGCGGAAAAATACCCATCCAGCCAAAAAAACACACCAAACATAACAATGCCTGAGTAAGTTAGGCCAGCTTTGTATATGCCTTCCAAGAAAGGCTCTTTCAAGCGCTAAAAATAATCCGTGCCATAAACCCCAAAAAATAAAAGTGAAAGCCGCCCCATGCCAAAGACCACAAATGAAAAAGACTATGAATAAGTTCCTATATGTATTCCATTTTGTCCCGTGGCTTCCACCTAAGGGGATATAAAGATAATCTCTTAACCATGAAGATAAAGAAATGTGCCACCGCCGCCAAAAATCTTGCATAGAAAGAGCGGCATAAGGGTGCTGAAAATTTTCACGGTAGTGAAAGCCAAACATCATACCAATGCCAATTGCCATATCTGAATACGCAGAAAAATCGAAATAAATTTGCATAGCATATGTTAAAATGCCCAACCACGCATACTCTAAAGTTAAAGTATTACTTGGCATAGCAAAAACCCAATCTGCACACATTGCCATTTGATTAGCGATAAGTACTTTTTTAGCAAGCCCCACTACAAAGCGCTTTATGCCTGCGTAAAATAAATTTACAGAGTCAACGCGCGAATTAATCTCGTTTGCAATATCTGCATAGCGTACTATGGGGCCAGCTATCAGTTGTGAAAACATAGTAAGATAGCATGTAAAATCAATATATCTACGAGCTGCTGTTATATCGCCCCTATGCACATCTATAAGGTAGCTTGTTGCTTGAAAAGTAAAAAAACTGACGCCTAAAGGCAAAGGAAAACTATCTAAAACTATGGGATCAGGATGCAAACCAAAAGTGGGGTAAAATGAAATATTGAAAAGCATATTAAGCACCCAGATTCCATACTTTACCACAAAAAGCAAAGCGATATTGCAAATAATCCCCACAGTCAGGAGGGTTTTTGCTTGTACTTGCTTTTTACTGCTTGGACATTGAGATGCTAATTCTTTTTCATAGTTTTTAGCTGATTCAATTTTTTTCCCTAAAAAATAGTTAAACCACGCTAATACAAATAATGGAATAACCCACAAAGGCTCTCCCCATGCATAAAAAACAAAACTCCCCAACGTTAAAAAACTATTTCGCCACAAAACTCCTTTATGCCCACACTTAGGGCCTATAAATACGAGGAAAAGAATGGCAGGAAGAAAAGCAAAAACAAAAAATGATGAGCTAAATACCATATATAATAACACTTCAAGAGATTAATAGATTATGAGCTTAAAGTGAAAGGCTACATTAAGTATCTTAAAACTAAACGAACTATTTTAGCTTGTTACTCACCTTTCGAAAAATATTTGCAACAAAGCGAAGCGGAGCAGTTATACGCCACGATTTAGAATTAATCAAATTTGTATAATATTCAGATTTTAATTTCTCATGCTCAAGCAGATACTTGGCAGACCTTGAATCCTCTAAGTTCCTTAAATAGTATTCATTTAGCCTTATATGATTTTTCACTTGCATTGAGATTTTATTCATAAAGTTTTTTTTGCAGCTTAAGATATTTAAAATTTTCGAGAGCTGCACATCCATGTCATACTCAGTCAATCCCTAAGAATACAGCCTGTTAATACCTGCAAGGGTGTTTTTATACCCCTCAATAAGCTCATCCTTGATTTGTATGCTTGTCATTTTTCTATTGGAATCTCTCCCAGAAAAGTTGTACTCTTCCATTAATTTGTAATTTTCGTAAGTCACCCAGCCACTGCCTCCAAAGTGATCATAGCAATAAATAGGTAA
>CAYJHU010000123.1:0-4739 GCA_964369655.1 uncultured Desulfovibrionaceae bacterium
CTGTTGATGTACATTGCCATAACATTCCTCCTTGAATGTGTGGTGATATGGGCGTATTATACACTTTCTTCCGTGAAAGTTCCTTCGCCTTAATCCTGTAAATCGGCAAAATTTTCCTACCCATTAGGGGGGTGGGTAAAATTTGCCCACTTTTTATTTTTACGCTATACAGCTATATGACTTTTGCTTTGCTAGTGGCTAAGCAAAAAAGATTGCAAAGCGCATAACTAAGCGTCATCTTAAAGGAGAATATATGTCCACCCATACTGAGCCTAAAACCCAAACCAGCGTGAGTATTCGTGAAAGTAAAGGACACAAGAAAATTGTCATGCTCACGGCCTATGATTATCCGTCGGCATTTCTTGCCGCTTCGGCTGGGGTGGATATTTTGCTTGTGGGGGATTCTCTTGGCATGGTGGTGCTAGGGAAAAATGACACCCTCAGTGTGACTATGGATATGATGGTGCATCATTGTCAGGCCGTAAGTCTTGCTGAAAATACCATAAAAAGTGGTGCCTTGGTGGTATGCGATATGCCTTTTTTAAGTTATGAAGATAGCGTTAAAAGTGCACTTCTCAATGCCGGAAGGCTTATGAGCCAGGGGGGCGCGCGCGCAGTAAAGCTTGAGGGCGGTTTTGCTATTTTACCACAAGTAAAAGCGCTCATTGCCGCCGGTATACCTGTCATGGGGCATATTGGCCTGACTCCGCAAAGGCTTGCTACTCTTGGGGGCTATAAGGTGCAGGGGCGCAGTGCTTCGGCTGCGGCCTTGCTTATGGAAGAGGCAAAAGCCCTGCAAGAGGCGGGATGTTTTTCTTTAGTTCTTGAGTGTGTGCCTCAAGAAGTGGCGGCAGAAATTACTTCGGCATTACATATTCCAACTATTGGCATTGGCGCTGGTGCGGCTTGTGATGGGCAAGTGCTTGTTTTTCATGATATGCTGGGCTATAACACGGCTCACACGCCAAAGTTTGTAAAAAAATATGCTGACTTGAACACCGTGATTACAAAGGCTATTCAAAGTTATGCCAATGATGTGCGCGAAGGAACTTTTCCTGAGCAAGAGCATAGCTTTATAAGTTAAAGTAAGAGCTAATTAAATATTTTTTCTTGGGAGGCGCTGCCTCCCAAACCTACCGCTAAAGGGAATTATCCCCTTTAGAAACCCAAATGCGCTCTATTTTAAGCAAGCTTAAAATAGAGCGAGTATGCGTTTTGAGCTAATAGAATTTTGTATTTATAAAATATTTTTATTTGAAGCTTAGAATTTTCTGTAAAGAAAATTCGCGTGAAAAGTTTTTTGAATGGGGTCTGAGGAAAACTTTTTTTCAAAAAAGTTTTCCCCAGAAAAATTGCTTAATCAATTAATGCTTGCCTAAAGGTATACATATGTTTCGTTCTCCTGTTCCAAAGGTTGCCGCCATCCATGACCTCTCAGGTTTTGGGCGTACTTCGCTCACGGTGGTTATCCCGATTTTATCCGTCATGGGCATTCAGGTTTGCCCCATGCCAACTGCGGTGCTTTCTACGCACACTACGGAATTTACAGATTTTTCTTTTTGCGATTTGGCCGATGAAATGCACAAATTTCTAACTCATTGGCGCGCGCTGGATTTAAAGTTTGATGCGGTTTATTCTGGCTTTCTTGGCTCGCCTGAGCAGATGGAGGTGGTGGAGGATACCATTGCTCATTGCAAGGCCGCTGATGGCATTGCTGTTGTTGACCCTGTGCTTGGCGATAATGGCAAGCTTGATCCAACCATGACCAAGGAAATGGTGGCACGTATGCGGACTTTAGTTTCGCATGCCAATTGCATCACCCCTAATCATTCTGAGGCTTGTTGGCTTTTAAATGAAGAATATACAAAAAATATCAACGTGGTGACAGCCAAAGAACGTCTTGTGCGCTTGACGGATATGGGGCCGCGCATTGCCGTCATCACCTCTGCCCCCATTAGTACCCAGCCAAATACCAGCTCTGTGGTGGCCTATGATAGGGAGCAAGAGCGTTTTTGGCGTGTGGATTGCTCTTACATTCCGGCTTTTTATCCCGGTACGGGTGATATTTTTGCCTCAGTGCTCACCGGTTCACTCCTCTTGGGTGATTCTTTGCCACTGGCCATGGATAGGGCGGTACAATTTGTGAGCGTTGGCATACGCGCCACCTTTGGACATAATGAATCGCGCTGTCACGGTATTTTGCTTGAACGTGTCTTAAATACCTTATGCATGCCCGTAACCAGCGCAAGCTATGAACTTTTGGAAGAATTTTAATGAAGCATACACTCCCTATTGGTGTTTTTGATTCCGGCGTTGGCGGCCTTACTGTGCTTAAGGCCATACACGAAACCTTACCCTCGGAAAATTTACTCTACCTTGGCGACACAGCGCGCTTGCCTTATGGCACTAAAAGTAAGGATACTGTGACTTGCTATGCTCTGCAGGCCGCCACAAAACTGGTGGAACGCGGCATTAAGATGCTGGTTATTGCTTGCAATACTGCCACAGCGGCGGCCTTGCCCGCTTTGACAGAAGCTTTTGCACCTTTACCGGTGGTGGGAGTTATTGAGCCGGGCGCAGAGGCCGCAGTAAAAGCTACGCGCAATGGGCATATTGCCGTTATTGCCACCGAGGGCACCATTAAGGGTAAAGCCTACCATAAAGCCATTGGGAATTTGCGTGGCGATGCGCGCATTACCGCGCAGGCTTGCACGCTTTTTGTACCACTGGCAGAAGAAGGTTGGATGCAGGGCGAGCTTGTGGAAGGCATAGCTCGACGTTACTTGGAGCACATCTTTTTACTCCCAAAAGTAGAAGAGCGCCCCGATACCCTGCTTTTAGGTTGCACGCATTTTCCCCCTTTGCGTCATGCGCTAGAAAGGGTAGTGGGGCAGGGGGTTCATCTTGTGGATTCTGCCGCTACCACGGCGCAGGCTGTGCAGCATTCCTTAACTGCTCAAAATAGCATGCATCTTGAAAATAATGGTCAATGTCATTTTATGACTACCGATGATACAGAACGCTTTGCGCGTGTCGGTTCATTATTTTTAGAGAAAAAACTAGAAAAAAACCATGTTGAGCATATAGACATCTAAGAGGATTTGTATATACTGCCCTGCATTGGCTCATGGTTATGTTTTACATTCTTTTGATGAGTTTTGTATGACTTTTTTATGATGTTGAATGAATGAAGTTGATAAAATGACATATACCCCTATTTCTATGATTCCCGGTCCAACGCAAGTGCCAAGCTTTGTACGCGAGGTGCTTTCACGGGATTACGGACAAAATGAGGAAGATTTTCTTCCTCTCTATACAGCGACGAATACACTTTTGGCTCGCATCATGGGCACAAAGCAAAGCGTCATCACCATGACGGGTGAGGGAATGTTGGCGCTTTGGGCAGGGCTTAAGAGCTGTCTTTTACCTAAAGAAAGGGTGCTGGCCATTGAAACCGGCGTTTTTGGGCAAGGTATCGGACAAATGGCCGCGGGGCTTGGTTGTGAGGTGCGCTACGTTTCCCTTGAGTACAATGAAACTATCTCAAGTCCTACCGCACTCTCGCGTATAGAAGAAATTATTGCCGAATTTAAGCCAGAGATGATAACGGTTGTGCACTGCGAAACGCCTTCCGGTACGCTCAACCCCATGGAGGCACTTGGCAAGTTAAAGCATAAATATAACGTGCCCTTGCTTTATGTAGATGTGGTTTCAAGCCTTGGCGGTGTGCCCGTATGCATGGATGAGTGGCATATTGATATTTTACTTGGTGGCTCACAAAAATGCTTTTCCGCTCCGCCCAATATCAGCATCATGGGCATAAGTGCGGCCGCCTGGGAAAAGGCAGAAAGAGTGGCCTATGCCGGCTATGATGCCATTTTACCTTGGAAAGATGTGCTTGCACAAAGGCTTTGCCCCTATACACCCTATATGCATGGTGTGGCAGCCTTACACGTTAGCCTTGCGGCGCTTTTGCAAGAAGGGCTTACGACGGTTTTTGCTAGGCATGAAGAAGCGGCTAAAAGATGCCGTGACGGAGTGCAAGAACTTGGACTAAAGCTTTGGGTGGCCCCTGACTCGGTGTCCTCACCTACTGTCACTGCCGTGTACATTCCTAAAGAATATACTTGGCAAGAGTGGCAAAAAGCTTTATACGAACAAGGTCTCATGGTAGGCGGTTCCTTTGGCCCTATGCAAGGTAAAGTGTTTCGCCTTGGGCATATGGGCAGTCAAGCGCATGTTTCGCTTGTTGAACAAGCCCTTGCCAGTATGGCAAAAGTTTTGTAAAATACGCCACTTTTGAGGTGTACTATAAATTTGTTGTTGATATCCTTTGCGCCCTAGGGGCTTAGGGGAGTTGTTTTTATTAACCTATATCCTTTTTCTTTTGGAGAAAAACATGACAAAAGCAGAATTAGTTGAAAAAATTTATGCTAAAGCTGGCCTTCCTACTAAAACCATGGCTGAAAGCGCTTTAGATGGTGTTGTTGCTTGTGTACGTGAAGCTTTGGCTGCTGGTGAGTCTGTAACTTTTACCGGTTTTGGTACTTTCAAAGTTGTAGAACGTGCTGCTCGCAAAGGTCGTAACCCACGCACCGGCGCTGAAATTCAAATTCCTGCCAGCAAGGTTGCAAAGTTCACCCCTGGAAAGCAATTAAAAGATTCTTTGAAATAAGCTTTATCATTATTAGATCTAATATAAAGCCTGCTAAGTAAGTCTTAGTAGGCTTTTTTTGCGG
>CAYJHU010000123.1:4839-7455 GCA_964369655.1 uncultured Desulfovibrionaceae bacterium
TGATGGATTTTTAGGAGTTTTGCATGTCAAAGGCTAGCGATAAAGCAACTTTACACTCACGCCTGTTTATTGGCGAACTTATTTTGCTCTTAATTATACTTCCATTTTTATTTTTTGGAGAAAAGCATTTTTCCGAGATGAGCGGTGCCATTGGTGAAGCCGCAGAAAATGTCGTAGCTATGCCAAATGCCACCAAGATAGACAGTGCTTTTGAGGGAAAAATTGTATATACTCAGGGTCTTGCCACCTCCAAAGACTTCATAACAGATCCTCTTTTTGGCATTAAAGTGGACGCTCTTGGGCTGGTGCGAGATGTGGAATACTATCAATGGAAAAACAGCACCGAAAAGAAAAAAGTACAACAATCTGACGGTACCACCAAAACCGAAAGCAAAAGTGTGGCCAAAAAAGAATGGGTGGATGAGCCGCAAGCGAGCATGGGCAAAAATAACACCCTCATTCTTGAAGTAGAAAGCGGACCAATTTTTGTGGAAAATGCCAAGCTTGGTGCTTACAGCATAGGCGCCGATCTTTTAATTGGTCTTGATGAATCCACCCCCATGCAAGCAAACTTGTCACAAGATCAGTTGGAAAGAATTCACGTCGGTATATTAGCCGCCTCTGAAAAATCAGACGCTGTATCTGAAAGCATAGAAGAATTCTATGCAGATACTGAAAATGGGCAGGAGTATCTCTTGGCACATGTGAGTGGGCATAAGCTTTTCCTTGGTGAAGAAGCAAACGATCCCGACGCCGGCGATATTCGCATTGGTTTTGAAACAATTCCTAAGCAAGAAATCAGCGTGATTGCTCAAGTAAACGGAAATGCCTTAAATGTTATCAAATCTTCCGCAGGACAAGAACTGGTCTTGGTAAGCCCCGGCAAAGTAAGTCTTGAAGAAATGCTTGCTGAGGCCGAAAGCTCCAACTCAATTTTCCAGTGGCTGGTGCGCATTGCTTGCTTCATCTTTTTAGTGATTGCATTGCGCTTTATGCTGGCAAAATTTGGTGATTCCTTAAGCTCCATTCCTGTAGTTGGTTCAAGTAATTGGTTATTAGCCACCCTGCTTGGCGCTCTTTTAACCGCAATTATTATTGTAATTGCGTGAAGCTAGAAGACAGAGTTATGTGTTAACGTGTTATATATCAACATAAAAACTTTTAACAAATGAGAAGAATATGGAAGATGCAAAAAACATAAGTACGGAAGTTTTACCTATTCATGACAGTGAGCTCCCAGCTTTAATGGAAAAGGACATTACGAGTCTGGCCGAAAGCATTAAGCTTGATGATCCTAATCTTGATGTGACCTATGGCACTAAGACCATGCAGGAAATTTCTAATTTTTCCGATGATTTGCTTTCACGCGTGCAAGCAAAGGATGCCGGCGAGATTGGCGATGCCTTAACAAACCTTATCACCAATGTTAAGGATGTTGACATCACGGAAATGGGCAAGGAACCAGGATTTTTAGAAAAAATACCACTCATTGGTTCTTTATTCAGCACCGTGGAAAGAACAGTGGCCAAGTTCCAAACCCTTTCGGAACAAGTTGCAACTATCAGTGAGCGCCTTGAACATTCCATGATTGGCCTTTTGCACGACATCGAAGTGCTCGAGCAACTCTACAAGCATAACGAAACCTTCCACAAAGACCTCACCCTCTATATTGAGGCCGGAAGAAAAAAGCTTGAAGAAGCACGCACCGTAGAATTGCCACGCTTGCAAGCTGTAGCTGCAGAGTCCACCAATACCATGGAAGCACAAAAGGTACGTGATTTTTCAGAACAAATTAATCGTTTTGAGCGCCGCCTGCACGATCTTGATATCTCACGCACCATAACAACGCAAATGGCTCCGCAAATTCGCCTCATTCAATCCAATAACCGAGCCCTAGCACAGAAAATTCAAACTTCCGTGCTCACCACCATTCCCATCTGGAAAAACCAAATGGTGCTCGCTCTCTCCTTGAAGGGTCAGCGCTCTGCCGCCGCCTTGCAAAAAGAAGTGGCCGATACCACCAACGACATGCTGCGCAAAAATGCTGCCATGCTTCAACAAACTGCAGTGGAAACCTCACGCGAAGTGGAGCGTTCCATCGTAGATGTGGAAACCCTACGCGAAGTACATGGCAAGCTCATTACCACCATTGATGATACCTTGCGCATCGCACAAGAAGGACGCCAAAAACGCGCCGAAGTGGAAAAAGAATTGGCAGGCATGGAAGTGGAACTCAAAGAATCCCTCGTGGCTCTTGCCGCTAAAAAACAACAACAAAGCATTGAAAGTGTACAAGGCCAAGCCATCGAAGCTGGCGAGGAAAATAAGTAATTTTTGTTTAGTATTTAATTTTTTGGGGGAAACTTTTTTGAAAAAAAGTTTCCCCCAAACCCCCATCAAAAAACTTTCATGGCGGCAATATTTTATCTTTGAAATATAAATTTCCCCGCATCTAAGGTTTTAAAATACCACTCGTGACGCCTTTTTAAAGGCTAAAAATCCATCTTCCTTAAAATATAGATGTACAGTAAAAGACATAACTTGAGTGGATTAAGTACTATTCGTTCTATTTTAAGCTTGCTTAAAATAGAACGCATTTGGGTTTCCAAAGGGGAT
>CAYJHU010000124.1:0-7319 GCA_964369655.1 uncultured Desulfovibrionaceae bacterium
TCGTCAGATTTCACGAGCTTTTCGGTCATGTATGTCTATATACACTTCCTCAAAGCTTGTTTATCTTTCTCGACAAATCTCGAAATTTCGCAATTTGACGACGCTATCTAAGGAAATCTAGCAAACATTTCCTTTTCAGAAAAAATTATTGCAGCCTGTGAATAATGCCGGTTTTGCTTAATTCGGTATTTTCCTTGGCATAGTCAAGAGCCGTTTTGTCGTTTTTGTCTTTGGGCTTTAAGTCTGCGCCATTATTTAGTAGTTTGTTAATATTTTCTGCGCTTTGATTATTTACGGAGCCAAGCATGAGCGCCGTTTTTCCTTCTATTTCAGTGGCATTTACTTGCGCACCACGTGCCAGTAATTTATCAATGATTCCCTCATGAGGAT
Organism: uncultured Desulfovibrionaceae bacterium; assembly: GCA_964369655.1. Classification (GTDB taxonomy): domain Bacteria; phylum Desulfobacterota; class Desulfovibrionia; order Desulfovibrionales; family Desulfovibrionaceae; genus CAYJAD01. Next base: position 391 of record CAYJHU010000124.1, read on the forward strand.
TCAAAGTTATGGCCGCCATAAGCGGTGTCCATTGGGCTTTGTCTCGTGCATTGACATCGGCGCCATGATCCATAAGGGCATCAATAACATCGGGATGTCCATTGCTGGCGGCGGCATGCATGAGCGCATTCCAGTCTTGCGCATCCTTATCATCGACCTTTGCGCCCTTGGCAAGCAAAGTCTTAATGACTTCAGCATCTTTATTTAAGCTACTCGCCATAATGAGCGGAGACTTTCCCTTTGCATCACGGGTGTTGATGTCGTGGCCTTTGTCGAGCTGTTCCTGAACTTTGCTTACATCGGCTGTTTTCCAAAAATCCGATGACAAGAAGGGATTGGTTGTGGCATCGCCCACTAGCTGTGTACTTTTGGGCGCCGGCACGCTCACCGGTAGGGGGGCGTTGCTCATGCTCTCTTCAGCAGAGGCCGCATCCTTTGCACCGCTATTGGCTAGTAATAATTCAATAACGTCATCGGTGGCACCCATGTTTACGGCATTATTGTAAGCTTGGATAATCTGCTCACTATTTTTTTTGGCGCCATTATCCAGCAAGAGCTGAACTGATTCAGCTTTGGGCATGGCTGTGCTTAAAAGACTAAGAGCCGTGTCCCCATTGCTATTTTGTGAGGATACATCGAGCTTATGCTTTTTTATGAGCGATTCTAGTATTTTAACGTCGCTACCGTATTTTGCGGCATACATAAGAGCCGTGGTGCCATCGGCGCTTTTAGCTTTTATGTCTGCGCCATCTTGTATGGCTTTTTCCACGCTTTCAAGGCTGGCAGTTTTCCAAAATTCAGCATCAAAAAAAACGTTAGCCGCATATGTTTTTGCTGTGCAGAAAAAAGACATGGCCACGACACATAAAATAATTTTTCGTAACATGCAAAATCCTTAATAAAGTTGCGTAGTCGTTATTTTTTCTTTACGCGGGTGTATTTCCCGTCAAGACGTACCCCATGCCCAAGCATGCCGGAATTTTTGAATTCGGGGGTGGTGCTTACTGTGGCGGTATCACCTTTTAGCAATATTTCGCCCACCACACTATTTTTATCTTTTGCATCAACACTTTCTTTATCAGCATCGGATACAACAATTTGCATGGGTTTTCCCTTGCCGCCATCGGTAACGGTGGCGGTGAGGCTGCCGGAGTTATAGGCTCCCCCCTTTTGTACCAGATTAAATTCCACGGTGTATGAGTTGCCATTGGAATTTAATTGCATGAGCAAATAGCCATCAAAGCCATTTTCTGCATTGTAATAGCCTTGCGCCTTGGGGGTGTTTTTGCGTAGATATTCGAATTTTGCCTCGGCCAGCGCAAAGGTTGTAGCTTCGGCATAGGCGCCAATCCAAGCATCTTCAGGACTTTGACCACTGTCTATTGAATTTTGGGCACTTTGCTTAACCATACCCACAAGGTCTTTATTTAATTTATCAAAAGATTTTTTATCCAAGACTGTTTTTGCGCCGGCTAGGGCTGCAGCAAAGGCGTCTTGGGTAGATTTATATTCTTCATTGGCTAAAAAAGTATCATTGCCCTTGGGAATGGGCACAGCTTTAGAAAGCTGTGGCACCAGAAGGCACATGCTTAAAAGCATGCTAAGGATGAGACTTTTTTTCAAAAAAAACTTTTTCATGATTTTCACCTTAATGACTTAGTTATAATAAAAATATACTGCGTAAGAGCTCATGTTCCAGAGACTGTAGCATGAGCTCTTTTAATATAATCATCCTTTTTGCAAAGGCTACTAGTGGCAGGTAAGAATACCGTCTTGGTTAGAAATTTCGGCGCAACGTCTTTTATCCAAGCGTAAAGATGAGTCTCTCCACCCGCCATTTCTTGTGCGGCAAGTGGCAGAAATAACGTTATTATGAATACTAATATTTCTACAAGTGCGCTGAAGATGCGCCTTGATTACAAGGTTATTGTTGTGCTCAAATGTTCTATTTGAATTTTGGCGAATTTCAATGCCATTTTTGCCACCAATGTGGATATTATAACCAGAATCGTTTCTGCGGCGATGGTCTCTTCTTTCTCTTTTTACGCAGCGTAATGTTCCGTTATCATTTATAATATCGTCGCAATAAGCATTTTTTAAGTCAATTTCGGAGAAGGCATAAGGTCTGCCATCACGGCGCATGCATGTGGCGCGAATGCTATCAAAAAACCAACGCACATCAGAGCAGGATTTGCGAAAGCTACCATAGCTAAATAGCTCTTGATTGTGCGGGTCTTTAGAGGCTCTGGCGTGTCCTACATTAGGTATAAGGATACATAATACAAGAATAATCCAAAAGTTTTTCATGCTAATCTCCTTTAAAATTCAAGGTTTCCGGGAGTGCGTGGGAAAGGAATGACGTCGCGAATATTGCTGATACCGGTAAGCATCATCAATAAACGCTCAAAGCCAAGTCCAAAGCCGGCATGGGGCACAGTGCCAAAGCGACGTAAGTCAAGATACCACCAAAAATCAGTAAGGTCTTGTCCCATTTCCAAAATACGCTTTTCAAGTACATCAAGTCTGTCCTCACGCTGTGAACCACCAATGAGCTCGCCGATGCGCGGCACAAGTACGTCCATGGCGGCAACGGTGGTATTGTCATCGTTTAAGCGCATATAAAAGGCTTTTATTTCCTTGGGATAGTCATAAACGATAACAGGGTGCTTAAAATGTTCTTCTGCCAGATAGCGCTCGTGCTCTGTTTGTAAATCTGTGCCAAAGGAGACGGGGAATTCAAACTTTTTACCGCATTTTTGCAAAATTTCCACGCCTTCGCCATAGGCAATGCGCTCAAAAGGCTTATTAAGCATATTTTTGAGGCGCTGCAAAAGCTCAGTATCCACAAATTTATCAAAAAGAGCTATGTCTTCTTGGCAGTGAGTGAGGACATAGTCAATGACAAAGCAGGTCAATCCTTCGCCTAAATCCATATTGTCATGCAAGTCAGCAAAGGCCATTTCCGGCTCAATCATCCAAAATTCTGCGGCATGTCTTGGGGTGTTGGAATTTTCTGCCCTAAAGGTTGGGCCAAAGGTATAAACCTTCCCAAGCCCAAGGGCCAGCGCTTCGGCCTCTAGCTGACCGGATACGGTGAGATTGCATTCTTTCCCAAAAAAATCTTTTGCAAGGTCCTTTTCGCCGAGAGGTAAATTGCTGACCCGAAACATCTCACCTGCGCCTTCGCAGTCAGAACCGGTAAGGATGGGGGTGTGCACATTGTAAAAACCTTCTTGCTTAAAGTAGGCATGCACGGCATGGGCAGCTTCCGAGCGCAAGCGAAAGGCGGCGCCATATTTATTGGTACGCGAGCGCAAGTGCGCTATGCTGCGCAAAAATTCGTCTGAATGCCGCTTTTTTTGTAATGGAAAGCTTTCTTGATCGGCAAGGCCATAGACAAAAAGCTCTTGCACGCGAACTTCATACTTTTGCCCCTTCCCAAGAGAAGCCACAAGCTCGCCTACAACTTTCACTGCCGCGCCGGTATTCACGGCTTCCATGGCGCTGTAGGCTGCAGTTCCCTCATCCACGATGCATTGAATATTGGCAAGGCATGAACCATCATTGAGTTCTAAAAAGCTAAAGCCCTTGGCGTCTCTGCGAGTACGCACCCAGCCATTTAAGCAGATACTTGCCATGGGCTCTGTGCTGGCAAGAGCCGTGGCGATACGAGTTTTTTGCATGTATATTTCCTTTTATAATTAATGTTTAAAGATTTTCGCTTTCATAACGATTGCGTAATCTTTTTTCTTCTTCTGCTTTGCGCTCGGACGCAAGGCGTGCGGCTTCTTCTTCATTTTTCTTACGAATGCGCTCAAGCCTTTCTTCTTGCATGCGTTCTCTTTGTTCTTTGGCTTTTTCCAAATAGTTATCACGCTGTTTTTCAAAGGTAATTGTTGAGCGTAACATGGCTAAACCAAAGGACACAACCGTCACAATCCCCACAAGCACTTTTTGTATTTCCCATTGCTGAGAAGCAAGCAAATTTTTGAGCCAGCCAAGGCCAATGCTATCTCCAAAAAGTACAATGCCGGGTATGCCTAAAATGCATAATAAAAGGCCAATGCCTTCAATCCACAAAAATGTTTTGCCAAAGGTCATAGTAAAGAGCGTTCCGTCACGCATTGCGCGTAAAATTTTCAATCGACGCTTAAGTGACTGTAAAATTTCTTCCACCTGCGTTTTGGATTCTTGCGCTCTTTGGAAGTTTTCCGCCTCGTGAAAATTTGTGCTGAAAGCCCAATTTAGAATGCTGGCACCTTCGTTAAATTCTCTGCTAAAGTCTCGTAATAATTTAGGGAAAGGGAACCAAGCCGCTTCGTCGCGTATGCTTTGTATTTCGTTTAAATAAATTTTGTAGCGCTCTTGCATTATTTCAATTTGGCGCTGGATAAACTCTTCAATTTCTTTATCCACAAAGGGGCGCATTTTAATAACATGCAAAAAAGACATATAGTTTTTAATGGCGCCTATTCTTTGTAATTCTTGGACTTTTTCGCTTAATAAGGCTCGATTGGGATGCTCAGCAGGAAACCAAGTGCGAACAGTTTCCGCGGTGACCTCAAGTTTTTTTACCTCCGTTTCGGCGCGTAGCTCTGTATCTTTCCATAAGGGGTATAGACTAGTCAAAATAATAAGTTGCCCGCGCCCAAGCTCCGGATCCATAAGAAATCTATTCAGGTAGGTTGGATCGTCTGTTACGAGTTTTGTAATATTTCCGATCTCTTGCTCTACAAAACCCATTTTTACTTTGCACACTACTCGCCGATAAATAAGATCTTTCCATTGTGGCATGACGCGCAATATTTGGTTGTATTGCGAAATGGCATCCATGTATTGCTCTTGAATTTCAAAGGAACGGGCTTGTAAGTATTCGCCCCAAGCTTGCAAAGCCGGCAAGGCCGTCAGCGTAGCGGCCTCCTTAAAAGCGGCATGGGCCTTTGGTAAATCATTTATATACACATACATAAAGCCAAGTAATGAGCGCAAGCGCATGTCACGCAGGTTACGATTTATGACTTCTAGCACTTCCTTAATGAGGGCGCCCACATCGGTGGGGCTAGCCTTGCGGAATTTATCAAAATATTCCCACACAAGGTGGTCATCGCGCACAAGCTCTTCGGCTTCGCGCCCCTTGGTAAGGTCACGCCCTTTAGTGAGCCACATATAAGGCAGGGCGCGTAGCTGTGAAAAATAATTTATATCAAAAATCGCTTGTAAAAGCGGGCCTGACATATTGCCGACGCTGTCATTTTGCAAAAGAGTAGTATAGGACTCATTACCTTTACTGGAGATTGTATTTTCAATATTTCTAAAGGCTTTATTGATTTCATCAAGGTCAAGCTCTGCCGTGCTTTGTGCTTCTTCTACTTCTTTGCACGAAAAAGCTAAGGTAGGGCAATCCATACTTTTATGCGTATTTATTCCGCAAAAAAAACAACAATTATTTTCGCCGGAAATAAGCTGTCCCGGCATGAGTATTTGGATGGAAGGGCTACTGCTGACCGTTTCATCAAGGGCAACCATGCACCATGCATCCATGTCATTTTGCGCATTGGAAAAACGTATGTCATGTACCACAAAGGCTTCCCCGAGCAAATATGCGGTGCGGTAGCTCATATAGGGGGAATCTGGGCTAAGCTTGTCCCATTGCAGGCCTACTTTTTTGTATAAATCATTGTTAAAGTTTAGCCCTTTACGGTCAACAACAACGGTCAAATATGGCCACACATGCTCCGGCTTATTGAGCTTAACATCGGCGCCCATACTTAAAACATCTTTGAGCCAAGTGCGCAAAATAAGTAAGCTATCGATGGAAACCATCATATAATCGTTACTTACGAGGAATTTAAGCTTATTTTGTTTAAGCACCTCCACAAGGTATTGCTGCATATAGGGCCATGCGTCTTGATAGGCAGGGTCCAAGGGATTTCCGAGGGGACGCATGAGTGCATACCAACCTTGCGAGGAGGTATAGGGCAAGCGTGTATCGGCCTCAAGGGTGCTCCATTCTGCAAGGGTCATGCCTTGCTTAAGGCTTATGCTTGAAAAAGTAATGCCGGGAAAGTTTGCATCTTTATCTAATACTTTTGGATGGATATAGATGGAAAAATCCTTTCCTGGATACATCTCTTGCTGTTCAAAGCTGGAGTCAAGGTTGATGGAATTTTCGCCCTTTACGCCAAAATATAGGCGGCCTGGAATAAGCTCCACCGAGGCAGAAAGCGTGTTGAAGCGTGCCCATACGGACAAGCGAGCTAAGGCTAAAAATACGTCTTTATTGAAGAAAAACCAGATGGATTGTTCATGGTCGGCAACAATAAACATGCCCCCATAATTTTGCAAAGTCTGATTTATGACAGGGTCAAGCTCATGTTGCCAGCAAAACCATAAAACATATCCTTGCGCAGACATGCGACTTTCGTTACTCTTGGGAAGCTTTGCAAGTAAAGAATTAAAAGATGCCATGGTTTTACCTCATAAAAAAGGAGTTTTTATGGATATCAATAAGGCTATTGCTGAATTAAAACAACGCCCCGGATTCACCGATAATGTGGGCATGATGATGGTGCACAATGGTGTTGTGCGTTCTTGGTCACGCCAAGATCATCAACAAGTATCGTCCATAACCGTCACTCAAGACAAAGAAAAAATTCGTTCCATCTGCCAAGAGCTCGAAAAAAGCCCCGGTATTTTCGCCATCGTGTGGGAAGCCCTTGAGGGCAATTTTAAGCCCGGCGATGACGTGCTTTTCTTCATTGTGGCCGGCGATGTACGCGAAAATGTTAAGGCCACCTATGCCGAAGTGCTTGAACGCATAAAATCAGAGGGCGTTACTAAGCAAGAGCATTTTCTTGAATCTTAAATACTTTTCTTTTTTGGGGAAAACTTTTTTTGAAAAAAAAGTTTTCCCCAAACCCCTTTCAAAA
>CAYJHU010000125.1:0-2042 GCA_964369655.1 uncultured Desulfovibrionaceae bacterium
GGGATTATGTTATTTTAAGTTTTTAATTAGTCATTTTTAGCGGCTTGTTCAATTTTTTTGCCGTTAATGTCGTTCCAAAGTTCTACATCAACGCCGTCCCAGCTTAATTTGTTGGGATTATAGACAGGGTCTTTTTTCGCATCCATTTGCGCACGATAGTCTTTGTAAAGCGCAATGCACTTGGGGAAGAGCATCCAAACAATAACCATATTTACCCATGTGCAAGTACCCAGAGCTAAGTCCGAAATATTCCAAGCTGTGCCGGATTCAATAATACCCCAGAAGAAGATGAGAACAGGCATACCCACTTGCATGAAGCGAGTAACAAATTTACGTGTGCCTTGTTGGTCTTTTCTTTGGAATAAGTACATGGCGGCGGTTTCAGCTTCGTAGTAGTAGCTGATAATGCATGTGAAAGAGAATAATAAGAGCATGATAGCAATAAAGATAGCTGCAAAATCACCAAGAACGGTCTTTGCGGCTAATTGCACAAAGATGATGCCATTGGTGCCACTTTCTGCAAGGGCCTTCATTTCAGGGGCGCCGCTACCAACATAACCAAATGTTGTGTTAAATGTGTCGGTAAGCAAAAGCATTAAGCCTGTGCATGTGCACACGATAACGGTATCAAGCCAAACACCGGCAGCATTGGCCATGCCAATTTTTACTGGGTGAGTTGTTTCAGCTGCAGCAGCTGTAGGGGAAGCTTCGCCCATGCCGGAAGCAGAGGAGAAGGTACCGCGCTTAACACCTTGTTGGAAGGCAATACCAATGCTACCACCAAAGACAGCATTCATGCCAAAAGCAGAGGTGAATACGTCAGAAAGCATTTGAGGGATTTGGTCATAATGAAGCACTAAAATAACCAAGGTCAAAAGCATGTAAGCACCGGTCATGAAAGGAACAATTGTTGATGCAATAGCGCTGATACGCTTAATGCCACCAAGAACGATAACAAAAAGTAAAATAGCTAAAGCAGCAGAGGTGATGTACACGGATACGCCGGTAGCTTTGTTGAAAGCATCAGCAATGGTGTAAGTTGCGGCTGCTGGCAAGAAGAAAGCAGTACCTACCATCATAATGATGGCAAGGAAGGTGCCGTAAGCTTTCCAGCCAAGGCCACGTTCTGCGCAGTATGCGCCGCCGCCGCGGTATTCGCCGTCCACGCGAACTTTATAAAGCTGGCCTAGGGTACACTCTGCAAAGCATACGGCAGAGTTGGTCATACCGGCCATAATCATCCAAAATAGTGCGCCAGGCCCGCCCAAGTAGATGGCTACAGCCACCCCGGCTACGTTGCCTGTTCCGACGCGCATGGCCATTGTTGTACAAAATGATGCAAAGGAAGAAATACCAGAGTCAGAACTGCCTTTTTCAAAAATTCGTTTCCACATATCTCCAAAGTGAAGAAATTGGAAAAAACCTAATCTAACGGTGAAATATATACCAGAACCAACGATGAGAACCAACATGGCTGGCCCCCAAATATAACCGTTAGCCCACCCAACAAAACTGTCAAGACCTGCAAACATACATACCCCTTGTTTTTTGATAACTAGGTTTGTGAAAGAAAGAGCATGTTCGTTAATATAAAAATATAAACTTTGATATTATACTTTTTTTCTTTACGACATATTCTTAGTTTCAATATTAATTATCATTAGCTTTTTTAATTCCCTTTAATTGTATAATAAAAAAAGGGTAAACAAATTGTGAAAAATAGAACTACTTTCCTTTTTTTCTCTGTTTTTTCCTCCTCGATTTTTTGTTGTATTATAAAAATATAGTCAAGCTCTATAAAAAATGTAAAGCGATGTATATTTTGCAAAAAATATTCCAAATTATTTTTTTGTAATTTATATCTAAGCTATATTTGCCTGCTGAAAGTGAATAAATTCATATTAGAAAAAATATAAAATTAATTAATTTTCTTTTGTATATTAAAAAAATATTAATATTAAAGTTGTTTGTCGTAAAAAGATGGCGATTGCTTTCAAGTAAGCTAGGATTTTTTATTGGTCTTTTTATGTGTTTTTTTCATG
>CAYJHU010000125.1:2142-7235 GCA_964369655.1 uncultured Desulfovibrionaceae bacterium
AAAAACGTGTGAAGTTTTGTATTGCAGAGTGTGACTAGAGCAGGTGCGTTGCAAATTCTTACATGTGTAGTGTTTTGCAACACTGTAGCAAGTGTTGGCCTGATTGAAAGGTACAAAGTGAAAAGTTGATTTTCAAATGTGAATTCCTTTTGTCGCTGGCTTTGTGAATGGGTAGAAATAAAAGAAGTTTTTGTGCAGATAATGTGTGTAATTGCATGAAATTACAAATTTTAGAGTTAAAAAAATCCCCCAACATTTTTTGTTAGGGGATTTACATATTCGTTTTTTGAGTTTTAGCTCATTAAACCAGGTAAGAAAGGTCTGAAAAGATTAAGAATTGAAAGAATTATCATAGCTGTAACAGAAGCTATGGTTAGCGGAATTGTGTAAACAAAAAAGGTTTCTTTTGTTGTAAATTGTGCAAATCTACTTACAGTCCAGAAACCAGAGTCGCTGGGAAGGCCCATGCCAATACCGCCAGCGCAAATGGCCAAACCGCAAAGAATTGGGTCAGCACCAAGCTGCATTGCTACGGGAGAAACTACCGCAGTGGCAGTGACTAAGGAGGCTGTTACAGAACCAAGGCCTGCGTGAATGCACATGGCAAGGATAAAGCCCAATAACATAATAGGCATATTCCAGTCTTGCATAATGCTAACGATTTCTTTTCCAAGTCCGCTGGCGCTAATAACGCTACCAAATGCGGCACCTGCACCAATAATGGCTAAGATAACACCAACTGATGTGGTTGCTTCTGTGATAAGATTTTCAAAGCTATCTGTAAGGTATTTTTTTAGAGCTATAAAGACATTAAATACTGAAGCAAGAAGCACAAATACAGTGTCTCCGCAGAACAAGAAGAGCTCATGCATTGCAGAGTCAGCGGGGGTAATGCTTGATAATATTTTAAAGAGAACAATAAATAAAATGGGCATCAAAATGAAGAAGATGCCCCATCCGCCGCTGGGTTGATCTTTTTCTACAATATTAACATCTTCTTGTGGCTCATTAATGTATTCTTCATCGCGAACCCATACAGGACGCTTGGCTAACCACTTTGTATAGAGCACGCCTGCAACTAAAGATGCAGGTAGCGCTATAAGTGCACCATAAATGATAAACCATGCAATATTAGCCTTAAATGTTCCTGCTACTGCAAGCGGCCCGGGAGTTGGGATTACCATGGAGTGTGTACAAATAAGACCAACAACAAGCGAGGTAACCAAGACGTTAAGAGCAATTTTTCCATCGCGGGATAATTGCTTTAAGAGGCTGATCAGAATAATAAAAGCCACGTCAAAAAAGACGGGAATGGAAATTATATATCCTGTCATATTGATAGCTAAAGGTGATTTTTCAGCGCCTATTAGCTGTAGCATTTTTTTGGCGATTTGGCGTGTGCATCCAGAGTTATGCAGAATTTGTCCCAAAATGACACCAAGAAATATGATGATACCAATTTCTGCCATAATGCCACCAAAGCCATTGCCTATAGTGCTTAAAACCTTGGTAAGAGGCATACCTGCCATAATTCCCATAAGCATTGCACCTAAAATTAATGCAAGAAAAGGGTGCAGCTTAAATCTCATGATAGAGATAAGGATGAAGGCTAAGGAAATCACGAAGCCCAAAATCAACATTGTTCCACTCATGTCAACTCCTAAAGTTAGTTAAGTTAAGTAATTGTAGTCCTCTTACGCTCTTGTTTTGAAAATATGCTCATGGATAAAAGCTCTATAGTCAAAAGTAAACGAATTGTGTATGCAAAAAATATTCCTAGTTTAAAGAATGGGGCTAAGGGAATCTAAAAGATGCTTAGGAAGCAAAATTCCAGTATTAAAATTGGTGTGAATTTTGCAAACAGAACTTAGTCTTGTTTTGTGTTTTTACGCTACAAAACTCTTAACAATTTAATTTTCTACAGAAGGAAAGTTTTATGTCCAAGCTTAATGGAATTTTTGCTGTTACTGTTACGCATTTTAATGAAGATGGCACAATCAATTATGATGCTGCTAAAAAGCACATCGAATGGCTTTTGGCCTCAGGTGTGCACGGGCTTTTGCCTGTTGGTGCTACTGGTGAATTTTCTGCCTTAAGTATGGCAGAGCGAAAAGAATATGCCGAATTTGTAGTGAAAACTGCAGCAGGTAGAGTGCCTGTGTGCGTAGGGGCTGTAGCTTTGAAGGTGAGTGATGTTTTGGAATTGGCAGAGCATGCTCACTCCATCGGTGCTGCAGCTATCATGTGCTTGCCACCGGCATTGCACCTGAATCAAGAAGAGATTTATCAATTCTACAAAACCTTATCAGAAAATGTAAAGTTGCCTGTCATGGTATATAATAATCCCGGCAGTGCTGGTTTTGATGTTGAGCCAGAAACCCTTGCACGCATTGTAGAGCTTCCCATGATGGAATATATTAAAGAATCTACCGGTGCCATGCAGCGTTTAACTCGCGTTGTTGATGAGCTTGATGGCAAGATTATTCCTTTTTGCGGTTGCGAAACACTCGCCATGGAGAGCTTTGTCATGGGCGCTCAAGGCTGGGTGTGCGTTGCAGCAAACTTTGCTCCAAAAATGTCTGTGCAAATCTTTGAGTTGACCAAAGCTGGTAAGCTTGCCGAGGCTCGCGCCATCTACCAAAAGCTTCTTCCATTTTTACGCTTACTCGAAGATACCGGTGAGTTATGGCAAGTTGCAAAATACTTGGCACAAAAACAAGGCTATTGCTCTGGTGTTTTGCGCTTACCAAGACTTCCCATTTCTGCTGAAGTTAAAGCACTTGTTGATGAAGCCCTTGCTAATACACAATTAAGTTAAATATATGCCCCTTGCACTCTTGCTTGTGCAAGGGGCAAGTTGTATGATGGTACGCATGAAAAAAGAAGAATTTGCACATACTGTTGTGATTGGTGGCGGAGCCATTGGAGCTGCTGTTTTTTATAATTTAGCAAAAAATGGTGTGGATGTTGCGTTGGTTGAGCGCGGTGAATGTCCGTGGGGCAGTAGTAAGCGCTGCGATGGGCACGCTGTAACCTACGACAGCCCTCCTGGGCTTTTTAGCCGATTTTGCAAAAAAGGCTTAGATCTTTTTCCTATTGTCGCCAAAGACTTGTCTGTAGATATTCAATTTGAAACCAGCGGCATTGGCCTTTTGGTAGATAATGAAAATGACTTACCAACCTTGCAATCTACTCTTGAGGGTAAGTTGCAAGAAGGTTTGCAAGCTAACCTTTGGGATCAAAAAGAATTACGCTATCATGAGCCGCATGTGGCCGACCATATTGTAGCTTGCTTGAATTTTATGAGCGATTCAAAGCTTAATCCCATGCGCCTTGTTTTTGGCCTTTGTCAAAGAGGTAAAGAGTATGGCGGTAGGGTATTTAACTATACCAGTGCTCGGCGTATTCTTGAAAAAAATGGAAAAGTTTACGCTGTAGCTACGGATAAGGGAAATATCTCTTGTACAAATGTTATTATTTGTGCCGGTGCTTGGTCGCCGCTTTTAACTCATAGTCTTGGTTTTAATCTTCCAGTGCGCCCACGCCAAGGAGCTGTACTTGTTACGGAAAAGGTCAAAGGACTCATTAGCAAAGACTATGCTGAGTTTGGCTATCTTGCTGCAAAAGGCGGAATAAAACGCCCCGGAGTATCTCCTGAGATGGAGCTTTTTGGTGTGGCCATGGTGCTTGAGCCAAGTTCGGATAATACCATATTAAATGGGAGTAGTCGTCGCTTTGTGGGGATGGATATGGAACCGCATCCGGCTGTACTCAAAGCTCAAGCGCAAAGAACTATTCAATTTTTCCCTAAATTTAAAGAAGCTAAAATCATTCGTAGTTATGCTGGTTTTCGCCCCTGTTCGCCAGATAGTAAACCTATCATTTCAGATACGCCGTTAGATGGTCTTTATGTGGCCACCGCCCACGAAGGTAATGGCATTGGTTTGAGTTTGGTCACAGGTGAACTTATGTTTGATATTATACAAAAAAATAATCTTGAACGTGAAGAAGTAGAAGCTTTTTCTCTGTCACGTTTTATGGATAAAGAGTAATCATACGGCAAACCGTAACATAAAAGGAGCCAACAATGTTTGCAAAACATATTTTTGAATCCATTGATACCCATACCGCAGGAAATCCCACCCGTAACCTCATAGCAGGCGTTCCAAGTATTCAAGGAACAACCATGGCTGAAAAAATGAAGTATGCAGTGGAGAACCTTGATTGGGTTCGTACTGCCACCATGCTTGAACCGCGTGGACATAGTTGCATGTCCGGTACCATTTGGACAGAGCCATGCCATCCGGAAGCACATATGGGCATTTTATTCATTGATGCCGGTGGTTTTATGCCTATGTGCGGACATTCCACCATTGGCTCGGTGACAGCCATGGTTGAGTCTGGCAGAATTCCCATGCAAGGCCCAGTGATGGATGTGAACATTGATACTGCTGCCGGCCTCGTGCGTACCAAGGTAACAATCGAAAATAACAAAGTAAAAAATGTCGCATTCCAAAATGTTGCTTCATTTTTATATGCCCAAGGTGAAGTAGAAGTAGAAGGCTTTGGCAAAATTCCATATGATGTCGCTTATGGTGGTAATGCTTATGCCATTACTGATGCAAGCCATTTTAACTTGAATTTGCGTTCCGGCCACTTGGCAGAAATTACAAAATGCGCGCAGCTTTTTGGTGAGGCTGTACGTAAAGTTGTTAAATTTGAGCACCCTGAGCAACCATTTATTAATGTTATCACCCACGTCATGTTTTGCACTCAACCAGATGATCCCAAGGCTACATATCGCAACACTGTAATCTTTTTACCAAGTTCGGTGGACAGATCTCCTTGCGGTACAGGCACTTCAGCTCGCGTGGCATCGCTATTTGCCAAGGGTGAACTAAAGCTTAATGAAGAATTTGTGCATGAAAGTGTTATCGGTACACAATTTAAGGCACGCATTATTAAAGAAGCAAGTGTAGGCGGACATAAGGGAGGCATTCCCGAGGTGTCCGGATCAGCATATGTTACTGGTTTGAATAAATATATAATTGATGCTGACGATCCATTATGCATGGGCTTTAGACTTGATTAAT
>CAYJHU010000126.1:0-7197 GCA_964369655.1 uncultured Desulfovibrionaceae bacterium
CACAAAAAATGACCAACTACATTTACTGTAATTGGCCATTATTATTATAAAAGCTATAAAAGTATTTTACAAAAGTTTTTGTACGTCCCAGCCCTCTTCTTCTGCGGTTTTTTGTGTAAGGCTTCCGCCAAGCACGCAAAGATGGCCTTCTTTTTCCACTTTATCCATAATATTTGCAAAATCATGGAAATGCTCTTTAGTGGTGGAGAGAATTTCATCACGCATTTGCTGACGTGCTATATCACTATCGCCGCAAAGATAACGCCCAAAAGCAGCACTACCCTTGGCATCCGGGAGTAAATACGTATCAAGTTCACCGATGGCGCCCACAATGGCACCTGACAAAGTACGTGCATCCGGCTCAAAGGCACGTAAATATGCTGATGTGGCATCATAAGTATTAAGCGTGCCTTTCACCGCAGGGTCACGATAGGAAGCCTGCACCATAGTACCGCCAAGGCGATCAAAAGCGCAAAAAGCTCCGTAAGCTCCGCCAAGTACACGCACTTTTTCCCACAAATAGCCCATGCGTAAATGACGCAAAATAACTTGAATGGAACCATGATAAGTATAACCAAGCTGATACAAGTTGGCACCCTTGGCCACATAGTTAATTTGTGCCGGAGCTGTGAAGGCTTGTGCCTTAGGCAGAACTTCTTTTTGCCAGCAATCACAAGCTTTTAAATCTTGCTGCGGAAGAGCATTCATGAGCTGAACGGCCTTACCTTCAAGAGTTTGCAAGGTTGCGGCATCTGCCGTGCTATCCACAAGACACGCCGTTCCATTTACTATAAGGCCGTATAGTTCTTGCAAATCATTCAATAATGACGCCCAATCATCCTCGGCCTTATTGCAAAGACTACGCACGGATTCAAGATAGCTTACTCCGCCCGTAAGCTCTTCAAGCCAGCCGGTAGTCGTATAATTTGCACGAATGCGTGAAGATACAGCACCATGCCCAGAAGCCACAAGGCCATGCTCAAGGCGAGCCTTGGACTCAAGAAGCATTTGCATAAAGCGCCCTTGCTGATCAAAGTTTGGCTCAAGCAGCACTTCTTTTATAATATCAAAGAGTTCATCAACTTTATCACGAACGGCTTTACCCCCAACCATAAGATAAGCCAAAGGATCGCCGCTGGTCTTATGTGTTGCAAAAAAAGGACTTGCGCCAACGCCACCGGTTTTAGCGGCCATGCGCATGCCCATGCTCACATAGTCATGCTGTTTTGTGCCCATTTCCATCAGTGCACGCCCAAAAAGAGGCACGAGGGGCAAAAGGCGGGCAGGTACGGCCTGAAGTGGCATAAGCAAATTCACATAGGCCACACCGGAAGTATCAATATCGTGAGCAATAAACTCTTGTTTGTTCCCAAGATTATTAACTTTAATGGGCAAAATTGTATTTTTGAGGGGTAAGTCCTCTACCCCAACACAAGGGATGGTAGCCAAGGCTTCGGGACTGTCGGCTTGTTCTTGAATTTCACGCAAGCGTTCGGTTTCTTTAACAAGCTCTTGACGCTCTTCAGGTGAGCAAGCCGCTTGAATACGGGCAAGCTGGGCGCGCTCTTCTTCCTCATGTCTTTCGGCAAGAGTTGCGTCGGGAAGTAAAATCACCGTACTGCGGTGTTCATTATCAAGGAACCACTTTTTCAAGCAATCTTCAAAGATCTTCTCACCCTTGGCAAGGCGAGCTTTGATTTCAGCAAGTGGAGCTTCCCATGCAAGGGATGCAAGAGGATCGCCATCATAAAGCCAAGTAGAAAGACTTTGCACCATGGCGGCAAGTCCACGCGGAAAACGTCCGGAATTCTTTTCACGCAGGCTAAATTCAACGCTATTCACCGCGGCTTCTATGGCTTCGGAAGAAATACCGCCAGCCTCCACATCGGCAAGCTCAGCCAGTGTTTCATGGATAAGCATTTCCGCATCGGATAAATCCCGTGCATTAACTCCCTTTAAGCCCACAG
Organism: uncultured Desulfovibrionaceae bacterium; assembly: GCA_964369655.1. Classification (GTDB taxonomy): domain Bacteria; phylum Desulfobacterota; class Desulfovibrionia; order Desulfovibrionales; family Desulfovibrionaceae; genus CAYJAD01. The sequence continues at coordinate 1,968 of CAYJHU010000126.1, forward strand.
AATAATACATTTGGCGTAAATCACTTTCAAGCCCAATGCCGCTGGTATCTTCCCCAAAACCGGATTCAATGAGCGCCTTACGCAGTGGAGAACCGGGCAAACCTTCTAAAATATGCTCAAGCATTTCAAGCATAAGAGCATCAGTGGTATCTGCCGTTTCGCAAAGTAGCCAGTTAACGGTAAATAATGCCTTCGTATTGTCCTCACTGCTGGCATAGGGGACTTCAATGTGACGTGGCATATCAAGGCGTTTTTGCAAAGGAATTTGCGAATGCGCTTTCTCTTTCTCAGTTAAGGCGTCAAAGCGTGCCAGCTCTGCCCCAACAATTTCCAGCCTCGTATCTTCATCATCATCACCCCAAAAGAAAAAGCGTGCGTTGGAAGGATGATAATATGAAGTATGAAAGCCCTTAAAGGCCTCATAAGAAAGCGTTAAAATACTTTTGGGATGCCCTCCGGAATCAAGACTGTAAAGCATGTCCGGAAACATAGATTGCTGGGATTGCTCAGCCAAAATGGAATCCGGGGAGGAGTATACTCCCTTCATTTCATTATACACTACACCCTTAAAAATCCAAGGTTCATCGGGGCTATCTGCCTCCACGTGCCAACCCTCTTGGCGAAAAATATCTTCACTAATGCGCGGATGAAAAACTGCATCTATATACACATCAATAAGATTATAAAAATCCTTGGTATTGGTGCTTGCCACGGGGTAGCACGTCTTATCGGGAAAAGTGAAAGCATTCAAAAAAGTTTGCAAAGAGCCTTTCAAAAGCTCCACAAAAGGCTCACGCACAGGGTATTTTTCAGAGCCGCACAAAACGGAATGCTCCAAAATATGCGCTACACCGGAAGAATCCGGCGGCGGCGTGCGCAGCGTTATGCCAAAGCACTTATTTTCATCATTATTAGCAATGGATAAAAGCTCAGCACCGGTGACATTATGCCTATAAAGCCTTGCAATGCCAGAAACTTCTTGTACTTTTTCCTCTCTTAAGAGGGTAAAATCCTTTTTGTACATACACACCTTCTTTTTATAAGATACGAATATTATTAATAAAACACAAACTACATATATTTTAGGACAAAGTCAGCCTACCCTGTCAATAAAAGGATAAGCCTCAAAAACATTCACAATGAAATAATAAATTTTGGAGAAAAGAAGTTGGGGGAAAACTTTTTAAATTTTCCCCCGAAAAAGGAGAATCAAAATTGTTTTATCAAAGATTGTTCTCAGTTATTGTATTTCTTTTATTTGTAGCACAAAAGCACTTCTTCGAGGGAGCGCTTTGGCACATGATGCACATGATTTTCATCGCGCCAATACATAAAATCATCACTACTTTTCATTTGCGCAAGTGCTCTTTCTTCCTTTTCAAAACCTAAGGCCATGACCAATGCAATCTCCATATCCTCAGGCCCATCAAAAATCTCAAACACTTCTTTATGCTTAAAGGAAGCAATCATGCAACAGCCAATGCCCTTACTTTGAGCGCCAAGCTGTATTGTTTGAGCTGCAATGCCAACATCAAAATGCACAAGCTTGCTTGAATTTTGTGGTGCAAAAATAGCGATATAGCCGGAAGGACGCTCACCCTCAACAGGGCCATCCCACTTTAGAGCTGCTGCAAAACGCGTATGAGGGAAAATAGCATCACAAACAGCATCACTTTCAGCAATACCAAAACGTAACACCTGTGCATTGCGCGCACAAGGAGCCACGCGAGCCAAATCTACAAGCCATTCAAGGCTTTCCCTTCCCATTTTTTGATCTTGATGAAAACGACGACAAGAGCGTGCTTCATCCACTAATGCTTTGAAATCCATAAAACCCTCTTAACTCATTAAAATTATTTCATTTACATTTTCAAACATGCTCTGTCTGCAAATGCAAGAGTCACTTTAAGACTAATGAGCGCTCCTGTAAAGTCCTTACTTCACAGATTACTGAAGGCAGGAAAAATTCATTTTTCTCGTAATCAATGCTACCGGCATGGATAAAGTTTTGTCCTAAAATTTTTACGAAGCGCGAGTGAGCTTGAATGTCAAAGTAAAGAGGTGATGGAAAAAGTCTACATATTCTACAAAAACATTGTCAGGCACCTTAATGCGCGCTGGAGCAAAATTTAAGATGCTACGAATACCGGCATTCATCAAGTGGTCGGCAGCTCTTTGGGCTCTTTCAGGCGGTGTGGCAATAATACCCATCTCAATGCCAAGCTCATTGGTTTTATCCTTAAGGTTTTTTGTGCACATAACTTCAAGGTTAAAAACTTTTTCGCCAATCTTAAAAGGATCGCAATCAAAGGCTGCCACAATATGAAAGCCTTTTGCTTTAAATTCTGAGTGATTAAGAATTGCTCTACCCATATTACCAACGCCCACCAGCGCCAAATTCCACTTTCTGGCAATGCCAAGGGCATCAGAAATACACGCTATAAGCGCTTTGACATAATAGCCCACACCACGCACTCCAAATTCACCAAAAAAAGCTAAATCTTTACGCACTTGAGAGGCGTTCACATCGCAGGCCTTGGCCAAGGGGTCAGAAGAAATAACTTCAACACCCTCTTGTTCTAAATGTTCTAGCACCTGCAAATACACCGCTATTCGCTGAATGGTGGCCTTGGGGATATGGCTATTTTTTACGGTATTCATGAAAAATCCTTTACAATATAATATGCTAATACGCTACGCTCCAAAACGAAGCCCGAAACTATGATTTTTTATATTTTTTGTCAATGTTCTTATCTAAATTGGTACAAAAATCACAAGCTAGCTTATTTTTGTTCTCTTATAGGACACTTTGGACAATTTCACTTGTGACCGTGCGTTCAGAGTATTTTATAATTTTAACCCTTAGCACAATGAGAGCTTATATTTTCATATAACATTTCATAAACTTTTGCGCCTTTTTCCGGCTCCCACTGCTCTACAGCGCGAGCACGACACATTCTACGAGTTAAAGGATTACGCACACTATCTGCCCATACAACGCCGCGCAATAGCCCTTCCACACTCTTAGATTCAGCTAAATATCCCGTTTCTTCATGGCATATCATTTCGCCAATGCCGCCATTGGCAAAGGCCACCACAGGAGTGCCGCAACCCAAGGCCTCACAAATGACATTGGGCTGATTATCTTCTAAGGATGGCACAAGTACAGCATCCGCCGCATTATAAAGTGCTGCCATTTGCTCTCTATCATCCACATGCCCAAGGCATTTCACGGTAATTCCCGTATTGGTAAATTCCGGTGCGGCATTATTTCCCAGCATAAAGACCACCACTCGTTCCTTCAAAGACGTTTGCGCCAAGGCTTGCAAAAGTCCCACGAGATAAATGCCGCCTTTCCTCGTATTCGTTAAACTTTGTGAAGCAAACATCAATGCCAAGCTCTCAGGTTTTAGTCCCAATTGCTGGCGAATAGGCTCCCTTTGTAAGGGACGGAACACGTGCAGTGGCTGGGCATACGGAATATGATGCACAGGAAATCTTCCCAGCAAAGCACTTTTTTTAGCTTCTTCGGCAAGCCATAGACTAGGCGCCACCACATGAATATCTAGCTCTCTATAAGCTCCCATGCGTGATCGCCAAATATCAAAGGATAGATCCCGCTCTTGTGTTGAGCCAAGCTCGGGGCAGGCGCCGCACATTTTTTCAAATTTGCGGCAACCATTACTGTAATGACAGCCTCCCGTAAAAGCATTCATATCATGCAAGGTCCAAACAATTTTTTTTCCGCGTAAAGATTCAAGGCACAAAGACGGATCCAGCATGCCCGCCACCCAATGCAAATGTATAATATCTGTATCTGCCAAAAAAGGCACATGCTCTAAGGGAACACATTGCCCTGGGATGGAAAAATACTCCGATCCTTGCGGACGCTGAGGATGGCGCGCCATAGCTTGATGTAATTTTTGTCTATAATCAGATAATTCTTTACGAATAGCTTTTTCAGCTCTATAGCCGTCAACTGTAATACCACCATTCAAAGGCGTGGGCTTTGAAGGCAGAACATGCACCCTATCTTGGAAAAAATGCTGCTGCGCCACGTACATATGACGTTGCATACCTATCCCTCCCAAGGCTTCATGCAAACGCAAGGCAGCAATGGCCGCTCCCCCGGCATCTGTGGTAGAAAATAAAGTCACGCGCAAAGATTTTTCTTCTACCGTCTCAGCCTTCTTTGCTTCCATAAAGAAAGAGTCAGGTTTACGCACATATCCATTTTCTTGAGTATCAAGGCCATACTGTGTTATTTGTGGCAAAGCGCTTTCATTGTGGGCAACTGCTTGCACAGCTTCAAAGCCTTTTTTGCGTAACAAAATCCCCAAAGATACAGCATCATACATCCATTTATGAGTTTCACCGCCCAAAAGAAAAGACGTATCCACCGGCGGTAAGGCCGTCTTAGGGCTTTCTGGCGCTTGTCCCTTAACGCCCGCTATGCCAATTTCCGCTTCTTTCCCTAAGCGCTGTAAAATAAAATCTTCTTGAGGGACGGGGTTTTGCTTCCAATAATTTAGCATTTCCCCACCGCTTTGATTGCGCGTAAGCTGGTCAATAAGCTCTACCACCATCCACTGATGGCGCTCTTCTGCTCCCTCTTCACCGCAACGCGCTGCCTCTAAAGTTTCTAAATAAGCACGTGCTATATTTTCTAAATCCGGCACCACCACACGTAACAGCCCGCCGGGGCGCAACACACGATAGCATTCTGAAATAAAAAACTCCCCCCAAGCTTTAGGCATATGCTCTAAAACATGAGAATGATAGACAACATCAAAACTATTATCAGCAAAGGGAATGCCAAGGCGCAAATCATAAGCCAGCACCCTACCGCCATGGTCAGTAAAGTCTACATTGACCCAGTCTTCATGAAAGGTGGCACCACAACCAAGGTTGAGCATACGCATATAATCTTTCCCCTCTTGCATTAAAGATAAATTATTCAAAATATTTTTTAAAAATACAGGAAGAAGAATGAAAAGTCTAGAATAAGATAAATAAGACAATTACTCAGTATCACTTGGGTAAAACGAGTAAAAGACACTAAGAAATGAATGAAAACATATGAATTTAACTTTTTGTTGCAGCATAAAACATTCGGTAATAGCACGCAGAAGAATAAACGAATGACTGCTGACACCTTAATATTTTTCTTTTGAATATTTAAGAAATAACAACAATCGCTACATCAATACCCGCAAGACATTGGTAAAGC
>CAYJHU010000127.1:0-7147 GCA_964369655.1 uncultured Desulfovibrionaceae bacterium
GCTAGCGCCAATGCTCCACGAGACCCTGCGCAATGAATTGCGCAGAGGTCTCATTATCAATGCAAAGGTCTGCGCTTAAGCTACACCGCCTGCTAAATTTTTTCAAGTATTGCACACAAAACATAAAGCTTATAAAAGCCAGCCTTGCTTGACTTTATGTCCATAAAAAGATATTATTTTCGAATTATAAAAAACTAAATGTGAAAGATATTTTACATTATGCTTGACAAAGAATCGTATTTTAGTGGAATGTATTTCACAGAATATTTTTTGTTGTGTCATAGTATTGCTTTTAGGGTTAGGTATATGAGTTTTCCGTTTTTTTTATCTAGTTTACGTGTCAAATTGCCATTTCGCATTTTTTGCATCGTGGTTTTGGTTTTTACACTCAGTATCATTATATCATTATCCATTTTTGATTCCATTATCCGCTCCATTAAAAGTGAATACGCAGAAAATGCGGCTCTAGCAGTCAGCGCCAATGCAAATATTCAAATTCGTCAAGCCAAGCATGACCTACAGGTTATTGCGACCCTCCCCTATGTCCTTGACGCCCTAGAAAAACTCCCTGAAGCCCACCATGTTGCTGCTTTCCAAAGAGAACATCCAAACCTAGCGCCCTCTTTGCTAAAGGTACAAAATGCATTTGGATTTTACAGAAATTTATTCCTTGTTAACCAAGCAGGTGAATATATTGTAGGCACAAAGCAGAGCTTGCTTGACATGTCTGCAGAAGAAGAAAGACAACACATTGAAAAGCTAATACAATTTTACGGTGTTAATACTTCAAAATCTATCCGCAACCCCATCACCAACGAATTACTGCTCCCCATGTTTTTACGCTTAGAGCATGACCAACATGTGGGAGGGCTGGTAGCCGCTTTGCAAATTAGCGATATTTTAAGCATGGCCATGCGTGAGACACCGCATGATGAAATACATGCCATGGCGGTGACCGCAAATCCCGACGGCCTTAAAACTGTTTATGATATTAATGACAAATTTTTACCAAAAGATACAAGAAGCATAAACAATGCATTGCTTGAAAATACACGTGGGGTGATTACTGTAGAGCATGAAAACGAAGAGCTTACCATAGGCTATGCAAGAGTTTCAGACAGCTCTATATATATCTTAGGCATTGTGGATAGTTCTTTTAAGCATGCGTATTTAAACACAATAAAAACCGCCATGATCTTGGTGAGCATTATCGCCGCCATTGCAATATTTATTACCGTATATTTATTTGTGCGTCCCGTTACTCGTGATATTGCGCGCATCAGTGCATTTGCAAAAAATATTGCTGAGGGATCGGCTGAAAACAATATTTCAATTGTGCGTGACGATGAACTTGGAAGCCTTGCACAAAGCCTAGAACATATGGTGTACAGCCTCAAAGATATGATTGAACGCTCCGAGGCGGCCACCAAGGCGAAAAGTGACTTCTTGGCCCGCATGAGCCATGAAATTCGTACCCCCATGAATGGTATTATTGGCATGACTTACCTTGCCATGAGCGCTGAACCAGACAAAAAGCAAATGGAATACCTTGAACGAATTGATACTGCTTCCAAGAGCTTACTTAGCATTATCAACGATATCCTAGATTTTTCAAAAATTGAAGCTGATAAGATGGAAATGGTGTACGGAGACCTTGAAATCACCTCTATGCTTTCAGATATTCATAACTTGCTTTTGCCAAAATGCATAGAAAAACACCTTACTTTTGCTTGCACTATTGATGACAATGTGCCCAAACACATCAAAACTGATGCTTTGCGCCTTACGCAAATTTGTACCAATTTATGCTCTAATGCCATAAAATTTACTTCGCATGGCTATGTGTCATTGCATGTAAGCCTAGCTGATGCGCACTCTTACGAAAAAGGTAGCGAATTTGAAATTTTATTTACCGTAAAAGATACAGGCATTGGCATGAGCCAAGCTGAGCAAGATGTTGTTTTTGAGGCATTTACTCAAGCTGACGGCACGCATACAAGAAAGTATGGCGGAACCGGCCTTGGCCTTGCCATTTGCAAAAGACTTGTAGACTTGCTTAACGGTTCTATTTATGTTGAAAGTCATAAAGGCGAAGGCTCAAGCTTTTGTTTCACCATTAAAACCATGGAAGGCGAAGAAAAAGCCATTAACAATGACTTTGTACCCCTTGAAACTTATCCCCCCATCTCTTTAGATATTTTATTGGTTGAAGATAATGAAATAAATCAAATTATTGCCCAAGAAGTTTTGAAACAAATGGGAGCAGATACAACCCTTGCACATAATGGCGCCGAAGCAGTAAACTTGTGGGAAACTGGAAGTTATGATCTCATTCTTATGGATATTCAAATGCCTATTATGGACGGACTTACCGCCACAAAACACATCCGTTCAAGCAATCGCCCACGCTCAAAAACTGTGCCCATTATTGCAATGACGGCGCATGCCATGACTGGAGATAGGGAAAAAAGCCTTGAAGCAGGAATGAATGACCATTTAACAAAACCTATTGATATAGACCAATTACGCACGGCGCTTTCCTTTTGGGGCAATAGCGCCAGAGAAGAATTGGAAAATAACAGTTTGACAAGCTATAGGGAAAACCCCTAATAAAAGACGACTGCACAATTCTTGTGCCATTTTTTGAGCGCTCCCCCTAAGCATATAAAACAAAAGTATAAGGGGGAGCGTTGCTTCTTGAATAAGTCCCTGTATTCATATCTCTTAATCTTGAGTACAGCATTATGTTTTACTTTGCAAAAATGAATGCCCAAAATTCATACTAAAGAAGAAGCAGAGCATTTTTTTCACCCTTTAGCTCCTAAATACCATGTCAGAATTTGTTCACCTACATTGTCATACCGAATATTCTTTACTTGACGGAGCCATACGTTTAAAAGACCTATGTGCCCGCGCCAAGGACTTTGGCATGCCCGCCGCCGCCATTACCGACCACGGAAACCTCTTTGGCGCAACGCATTTTTACAAACATTGTAAAGATTTCGGCATAAAACCTATCATTGGGTGCGAAGTATACACCTGCCATGACCATACCGACAAAAAGTCAGAATTTGCAAAAAAACGAAATCACCTCGTATTACTGGCTCAAAATAATGTGGGTTATGCCAACCTTGTACGCCTTGTTACCAAAGGCTATTTAGATGGATTTTATTTTAAACCACGCGTAGACAAACAACTTTTACGACAATATTCCGAAGGGATTATTTGTTTATCAGCATGCATTGCAGGTGAAATTCCTCGCGCCATTGAACGAGGAAACATGGATGAAGCGCTTGAAATTACACGTGAATACGCAGATATCTATCCCGGACGTTTTTATTTAGAATTACAAGTCAATGGGCTTCAACAGCAAATTATTGCCAACAATGGCTTAATGGAAATTGCCGAAAAAACAGGGATTCCTCTTGTCGCGACCAATGATTGTCACTATTTAAACGCCGATGATGTGGATGCCCACGGACTTTTACTCTGCATTCAAACCCAAACCAATATACTTGATCCTAAGCGCATGCAATTTGACTCTACAGATTTATTTTATAAGTCAGCGGAACAAATGCAAAAAGAATTCTCGCATGTGCCGGAGGCCATTGCCAATACAGTGCGCATTGCCGAAGAGTGTCATGTGGAAATGACCTTTGGAAAGCACTTTTTCCCGGTATATGAAGTTCCGACCGACATGACACCGGCTTCGGAGTTCACTCGCCTTGCCAAGGAAGGTTTGCAAAAACGCCTTGAGCAACATCCGGACATAGCAACCATTGATGTGGAGGCATATAAAGCGCGCCTTGACCTTGAGATTGATGTTATTTTAGGCATGGGTTTTCCTGACTATTTCCTTATAGTTCAAGATTTTATCAACTGGGCAAAAAATAATGGCATTCCGGTAGGCCCCGGACGTGGCTCAGCTGCAGGTTCATTAGTGGCCTGGGCGCTGCGCATCACAAATATTGACCCTATCCCCTACAATCTGCTGTTTGAACGGTTTTTGAACAGTGAACGCGTATCTTTGCCTGATATTGACGTGGATTTTTGCGAACGTCGTCGCGTGGAAGTTATTCGCTATATGGTTGAAAAATACGGCGAAGACTCCGTTGCCCAAATTACTACCTTTGGTAAAATGAAAGCGAAAGCTGCCATAAAGGACGTGGGGCGCGCCCTTGCCATTCCTTATGCCATGACCGATAAAATCGCTAAGCTCATCCCCGAAGACCCTAAAATGACAGTGGAAAAAGCCTTGGGGGTAGAGCCGGACTTAAAAACTCTCTATGACACAGATGACGATGTCAGAAAGCTTATAAATACATCCATGCGTCTTGAGGGCTTAAGCCGCCACGCCTCCACGCATGCTGCAGGTCTTGTGGTTTCTGATAAACCCATGTCTGAATATCTTCCTTTATATCGAGGAAAAAAAGGCGAGCTTGTAACTCAATTTGACATGAAAATGGTTGAAAATGTAGGACTTGTGAAGTTCGACTTCCTAGGTCTACGCACCATGACGCTTATCCAAGACACCCTTGATGCCATCACCCATCAGGGCAAGGACGCTCCCAATTTAGACACCCTAGCTTTAACAGATGCTGCCACCTATGAGCTCTATGCCCGTGGCGATACCGATGGTATCTTTCAGGTAGAAAGCTCAGGAATGCGCCAATATTTACGACAGCTTAAGCCAAACTGCTTCGAAGATGTCATCGCCATGCTTGCCCTTTATCGCCCTGGCCCTCTTGGCTCCGGCATGGTGGATGAATTTATCAAACGTAAACATGGCGAAGTTGAAGTCACCTACCCCCACGATTCTCTTTCTGACTGCCTGCGCGATACTTACGGTGTTATTGTTTATCAAGAACAAGTTATGCAAATTGCGCAAATTGTAGCTAAATACACCTTGGGCGGCGCCGATCTATTGCGCCGTGCCATGGGTAAAAAAGATCCTGCCGCCATGGCCAAGGAACGCTCTACTTTTGTGGAAGGCGCTACAAACAACGGTATCGATGAGAAAAATGCCAATGAAATCTTTGACCTTATGGAAAAATTTGCTGAATATGGCTTTAATAAGTCCCACTCAGCGGCTTATGCACTTATATCCTATCATACAGCATACTTAAAGGTGCATTTCAAAGTAGAGTTTATGGCGGCCTTAATGACTTCAGAAATGGGCAACCAAGACAAGCTCTTAAAATATGTAGCCGCCTGTAAAAGCATGGATATTGAGGTCTTACAACCTTCTGTCAATGATTCTTTGCGCGCCTTTTCTGCCCTTGAAAATAAAGTTATTTTTGGCCTTGGAGGCATTAAAGGGGTTGGCGACGAAGCCATCAGAGAAATCACAGAAGCCCGCAATGCTGACGGCCCCTATCTTTCCTTTTTTGATTTTGCATGTCGAGTGACATTAAGCAAAGTAAATAAGAAGGTTATGGAAGCCTTAATTAAAGGTGGCGCTTGCGATTGCTTTGGAGTAACGCGCGCAGCCTTATTGGCTGTGCTTGAAACAGTGGCAGCAAAGGCGCAGAAAAAAGCCAAGGACAAAGCCTCCAATCAAATGTCCTTACTCACCATGGTGCCACAAGTGGAAAGCGTGCAAAAAGGCATTGGTTTTGACTGCCCCGAAGCAAATATTTGTGAAATGGAACAAAGCGAAAAATTACGTTTTGAAAAGGAAGCGCTTGGCTTTTTCCTAACATCACACCCACTTATCCCCTACCACAAGGAAATGCAGCGCCTATACCTCACAACCCTTGAAGAAATCGGTGATTCCTCCTATGGCGGTAAGGTTACCTGCGGTGTGCTGATTACCTCCCTCAAGGAAATTACCACCAAAAAAGGCGAACGCATGGCTTTTGCCGGCATCGAAGACTTAACGGCCAGTGGCGAACTTGTTATTTTTCCGCGAACGTATCAAGAATATAAAGAATTTATTCAATCTGACCAGCCACTTTTCATTGAGGCCAACATTGAGCCAGGCACGGCCAATGACTCCTATGATGAAAGCGAGGACGACGAAGAACGTGCCCCGCGTGAAATTAAATTGCTGGCTGAAAAAATTACACCGCTGGCCACTGCTTGCTCGCAAAGCGAAACGCCGGTATGCTTTAATATCCCCGCGCACAGGCTTAATGAAGAAAGCATGCTGGCCCTTAAAGCACTTTTGCAAAAGCATCATGGCACAGTGAGCGCGGAAGCCTATGTTGTTTTAGATGGATATCAATGCTTTATGGAGCTTGGGCACGAATATACGGTGCAACCTGGCGCAGAGCTTGATAGCGCCATTGAGCTTTGGGCTGCTAAATAATTTGGCGTTCGTATATTGTTGCAATAAAATTAAAATATAAAATTAAGGCAAGTTACTATGAAAAAGAAAATTTGGCGTTTAACAGTACGCTCAGAATTTTGTGCAGGCCATGCACTACGTTGCTATGAAGGAAAATGCGAAAACATGCATGGGCATAATTTTTTTGTGGAAGCCACAGTGCAAGGTGAAAAGCTACATAAAGACATTGAATTCCTCATGGATTTCAAGGAACTTAAGTTAATACTTAAAGACATTTTAGAAGGGCTTGATCACGGCATCTTAAATGATAAACCGCCCTTTGATACCATAAATCCCACCTCTGAAAATTTAGCGCAATTTATATGGCAAAAAATGGATGCTGCCCTACAAGACAGCCCCGTTGATGTATACAGCGTCACTGTTTCAGAAAAATCAGCCCAATCAGCAACATATCTTGAAATATAAAAGGATTAGCGGTTTCGTAAAAGGCCCTGAGCACTAAAAATTCCAAGGCGCAAAAGCAAAATGCCAAGTCCTATCTGCAATAAGCTATTGCCAAAAATTAGCCAATAGCTTTGGGACTGTACATAGCTGTATATATCAAAAATATATGATGAAAATGTAGTGAGTGACCCTAAAAAAGCCACAAGCGCAATGCGTGCATTCCAATTCCTTTTTTCCACAAACACCCAAAACAGCCCAAAAAAATAACAGCCCAGCATATTAGCAATAAATACGCCCCATACCAAAGCATCGCTACTTTGCAAAAGCACAAGGCTCTCCATAATGCCAAAGCGCAAAAAAGCCCCAGCGCTACTGGCAAAAAGAAAAAGAAATACAGTTGTACAGTGTTGCATA
>CAYJHU010000128.1:0-7104 GCA_964369655.1 uncultured Desulfovibrionaceae bacterium
AAAGCATGATATAAGGGGAGTGTAAGCATATGAAAATCATTCTCCGTGCTGATGTAGAAAACCTTGGTAAAGTTGGTGACGTAGTAAGCGTTAAGGCCGGTTATGGCCGCAACTACCTTTTGCCCCAAGGTATGGCAATGATTGCAAGCCCAGGCAACCTCAAGTCTTTTGAACTTGAGCGCAAAAAGCTTGAAGAAAAAATGGCCAGCATGCGCACCGACGCTCAAAGCGTGTGCGATAAGCTCGAAAACCTTGATATCGTTATCAAAATGCGCGTGGGCGAAAATGACAAACTTTATGGTTCTGTCACCTCTACCCTCATTCAAGAAACATTGGCTGCCCTTGGCGTTGATGTTGACCGTCGCCGCATTTTACTTGATGCTCCGATTCGTGTACTCGGCGAGCATGAAGTGCGTGTACGTCTTTTTGCCGGTGTTATTGCCAATGTTGTGGTAAAAGTACAAAGCGAAGAGCGTCACTATGCTGAAGATGACGAAACTCCTGCCGTTGAAGCAACTGAAGAAGTAGCCGAAGCTCCTGCTGACAGCGAAACTGCCGAAGACGCAGAATAATACCTTTATAACCACTCTTGTTTATGCGCCTATGGCAAAGACAAGAGTGGTTTTTTTGCGTCTTTTTTCCTTTTTTATTCACAGTCATTACCTCATTTTTATTGAACTTTCCTCAAAAACGCGGCTTGCCTGTCTTTGCATTTAACGCTAAAGTGCCCCTTATCCGTTGTACAAGAAGACGAAACTGTCACCGATATTTTTACACCCCATACTCTAAATTAAACTTCGTGTGCCGAAATTATCTTTCAAAGAAAGGCTTTCGTCACCATGAGGTTTTTTGAAGGGGAGGGTTTGGGAGGGAAAACTTTTTTCCCTAAAAAAGTTTCCCCTCCCAAAAAAGATATAACACGTATAATACTTAAATTATTAGGAAGCCTCATGAGTAACTTTCCGGATCATAACCGCAAGCCCTTTACCCCGCCCGCACCCAGTGCCGAACAAGCTGAAAATATGATTCTCAAGCATGTTCCGCCGCACAGCGTGCAAGCAGAACAAGCTGTCTTGGCCGGTATTTTTTATTCGCAAAATACCCTCAACGTCATTGTGGATTCTTTGCAAAAAGAAGATTTCTACATGCCGGCACACCAGATGATTTATGGCGCCATGTTACATTTATATCATACCTCTGCCCCCATTGATTTGATTACCTGCACAGAATACCTGAATAATCAAAACCAACTGGAGGCCGTGGGCGGTGCGCCATACCTTGGGGAGCTCATGCAGGCTGTGGTGGCAGGGGCTAATGCTCCGCACTATGCCAACATTGTGCGCGATAAGTCCTTGCAACGCAGGCTCATCGAAACGTGTTCCGGCATTATCGGTAATTGTTATGACTCTACCCAAGACGTAAAAGATTTGCTCGATGCTTCCCAGCAATCGGTTTTTGCCATTGCGCAGCGCTCTGCCAATAAGGAATTTTCCTCTGCCAAGGATCTCATAGACAATGTTTTCCAAAAGCTCACCGCCCTTGCCGATAGCAATGAGCAAGTTACAGGCGTCACCACCGGCTTTACTGTCCTTGATCGCATGACTGCAGGCTTGCAACCATCGGATTTAATAATTGTTGCAGCGCGTCCTTCCATGGGTAAAACCGCTTTTGCCATGTGCCTTGCGCTCAATGCCGCCATCAAAAAAAATGTTCCCGTGGCTGTTTTTTCCCTCGAAATGAGTAAAGAACAGCTCTTACAACGTATGCTTGCTGTGCAGGGCAAGGTGGACGTTTCCCTTTTGCGCCAGCCGGGACGCCTGAAAGACGAAGAGTGGGGACAACTTTTTGCCGCCGCCGACGCCATTGGACAAGCTCCCATATATATTGATGATACGCCTTCTATCAGTACACTAGAGTTGCGCGCTCGCACGCGTCGCCTTATGACCGAGCATGGCGTTGGCATGGTGGTGGTGGATTATTTGCAACTTATGCGTGCAGGTCGACGCATTGACTCCCGCGAACTTGAAATTTCCGAAATATCTCGTTCGCTTAAAGCTCTTGCTAAGGAATTGAATGTCCCTGTCATTGCCTTATCTCAGTTAAACCGTAAGGTGGAAGAACGCGCCGACAAAAGGCCCATGCTTTCTGACTTGCGTGAATCCGGCGCTATCGAGCAAGATGCTGACGTTATTATGTTTGTATATCGTGATGACGTGTACAAATTTACCAAACCCTCAGAGCGCCCACCCGAAGGAGTAGCCGAAATCATCATCGGTAAGCAGCGTAACGGCCCTGTGGGCGTGGCAAATTTGATGTATATTTCTCGCCATACTGCTTTTGTGGACATGGCACCGCATTATTCAGTGCCGCCATCGGAAGCCATGTAATTTTATTTAGGGAAGCACTGATTAATTATTTTTTCTGGGGGAAAACCTTTTGTGGAACAAAAAGTTTTCCCCCAGCCCCCCTTTCCAAAAAACTTTCACGCGAATTTTTCTTACGAAAAATTCTATTAAAATACGTTTAATTTCATTATTTTGGTTTAAAGCGTAATTTGTTTCGTTCTATTTTCAACTTATTGAAAATAGAGCGTCATGTAGAGGGGCAAAGCCCTTCCCCTCCCGAGGAATAAATCAGCATTTCCTTAGGAAGAAAAAAACTTCTTTTCCCAAGAACGGTTTGCAATATGCTCTTATTCTTAAAATATGCCGGCGTTGGCATCATCAATACCTTGGTGCATTGGGGCATTTTTTATATTGCCTTTTCTTTGTGGGACAGGCAAAGTTTAGCCAATGGGCTTGGCTTTTGCGTGGCAGTTGTTGTTTCCTATGTGCTGAACAGCACCTTTACCTTTAAGCAAAGCCTCACCGGTAAAAAGTTTGTTCTTTTTACTCTTTTCATGGGTATTTTAAGCGTTTTTATGGGTTTTCTTGCGGACACCTTTTCTTTTTATCCCATAGTTACGCTTGTGAGTTTTTCACTTCTTTCCCTAGGTCTTGGTTTTATTTTTTCAAAATACATTGTCTTTCGAGGTTAGTATGAAAATATCTTTGATAATTCCGGTGCTCAATGAAGAAGACACCATCGATATTTTTTTCAATAAAGTTAACGACTTTGAAAAACTAAAAGAGTATGATTTAGAATTTGTCTTTGTAGATGATGGCAGTACAGACTCAACATTCGCGCTTTTACAAAATTTGAGCGAAAAGGATGCGCGCGTGCGTGTCTTGTCATTTTCTCGTTGCTTTGGCAAAGAAGCGGCACTTATGGCTGGGCTAAACCATGCAGAGGGTGACGCCTGCATTCCCATTGATGTGGACTTGCAAGACCCCATTGAACTTATTCCGCAAATGATTGAAAAATGGCGCGATGGCTTTCATGTAGTACTTGCCAGACGCGCAAGCCGCAAGGATGACAGCTTCAGTAAGCGTTTTTTTGCGCATAAATTCTATACCATTTTCAACAAGGTCTCTGCCACTAAGCTTGAATATAATGCCGGTGATTTTCGCCTGATGGACAGGCAAGTTGTGGATGTTTTAGTCACTTTGCCGGAAAGACAACTCTTCATGAAGGGGCTTTTTGCTTGGCTTGGTTTTTCCCAGTATATTTTAGAGTTTGACAGACAAGAGCGAGTGGCCGGCACGTCTAAATTCAATGGCTGGCGTCTATGGAATTTTGCACTTGAAGGCATCACTTCCTTTAGTACCGTGCCTTTACGGTTTTGGCTATACATTGGCTTTAGTGTTTCAATTATATCACTTGCATATGCCGGCTGGATGGTGCTTGATAAACTTATTAATGGCAACCCCGTACCTGGCTATCCATCGCTTATGACAGCTATTCTTTTTCTTGGGGGCATTCAACTTATTTGCCTTGGAACGCTTGGAGAATACGTAGGAAGAATTTTTGGCGAGGTTAAGCAACGTCCACGCTATATCATCCAAAAAACACTCAATTGTCGCGCAAAACCTGACATTAGGGCATAAAAAAGCCTTCGCAAAATGCAAAGGCCTTTTTTTAGCATAATGCAAAAAATTTATGCAAAGTCAGGATCAAGAGCTGCCCTGCCATTATCCAGCATAATATAAATATAATGCAAGCCACGCTCATCAATGGGCATAATTGGAAATGAGGTATGGCAATTTTCGCAGCGAACCATGGCCGGCTGAGTAGGAGCAGCCAGTGACACATGCCGCTGACAATTGGGGCAAGGATAAAAGAATAAGACTTCCATACCCTCAGGCGCTACAGGTTGGAGAGGTTTTTGATTTTTCATGCGATGGGCTCCACAAGAACCTTACCTGTCATGGTGTCAGGCACATCTTTATTCCAAAGGTTTATGAGAGTGGGTGCCACGTCGGCAAGTTTTCCAGCATGCAAGCTCACCTTCTCATCTTCTTGGACTAAAATACAAGGAACAAGGTTGGTCGTATGTGCAGTTTGGGGTTTACCTTGGGCGTCAATCATGGCTTCACAATTACCATGATCTGCAATTATCATTAAGCGTCCTTTCATGGCGCGCACAGTTTCAATAAATTTACCTAAACAAATATCCACAGCTTCGCAAGCGGCAACAGCAGCAGGGATGATACCTGTATGCCCTACCATGTCGCCATTGGCTAAATTGCATACCACCAAGGCATACTCGCCGCTCTTGTAGGCTTCTAGGCACTTTTGTGTAACTTCATGGCAGCTCATGGCCGGTGCGAGATCATAGGTGGCCACATCACGCGGTGAAGGCACAAGCACGCGGTCTTCATTTGGGAATGGCTCTTCCCGTCCGCCATTAAAAAAGTATGTCACGTGGGCATATTTTTCGGTCTCTGCAATGCGCAATTGCTTTTCTCCCCATGAGGAGACCACTTCACCAAGTCCCATCTTGAGGCTTTCCTTGGGGAAGGCAATGGGCAAGGTAAAGCTTGCTTCATAGCAGGTCATACTTGCAATTTCTGCAAATTCGGGCACGGCGCCGCGCTCAAAACCATTAAAATCGACCTCTGTCAAGGCTTTGACCAATTCACGCATGCGATCTGCGCGGAAATTAAAGAAGAAGATACCGTCGTCTTTTTGCCAGTGGGCATTTTGCACAAGCAAAGTTGGAAGCATAAATTCGTCTGTAATGCCGGCAGCATAAAAGTTTTTTACCATTTCTACAGCATCAGCACTGCAAGCTATGGGCTGCTCAGGCGTCATACTCTTACCGCGAAGTAATAAATCCCATGCCTTTTCTACCCGCTCCCAGCGTGTATCCCTGTCCATGACATAAAAACGACCGCACAGCGAAGCAATGCAAGCCTTGCCTTTTTTATCCTTAAGCGTTTCTAAAAAGCTTTGCACATCTTGCAAATAATTCACGCCCTTATCGGGAGGCGTGTCACGCCCATCCATAAAGCAGTGAAGAAACACATCAAGACCGGCCTCCACAGCCACCTGCGTTAATGCCTTCATGTGCGAATAATGACTATGCACGCCGCCATCGGATAACAAACCCGCCAGATGCAAACGCCCACTACCGCCATTGGCAATTTGCGTTTTACGCATAAGCTCGGTGTAAACTGCGTTTGTTGCTAGCTCTCCCGTCTCCATGGCGACGTCAATGCGTGTCATATCTTGGTAAACTACAGAACCTGCACCAATATTAAGGTGGCCCACCTCAGAGTTGCCAATATAACCCTCTGGAAGACCTACGGCCCGTCCGGAAGCTTGCAATGTTGAGTGCACACTTTTTGCCAAAAGCATATCCATATTGGGGGTATGTGCTAAGGACGTGGCATTACCATCCCCAGCAGGAGCAATGCCCCAACCATCCAAAATAAGTAATATGGTGGGCAGTAACCGTGTATCACTTGCAAAAGGTGCTGTAGTGTGAGTCATAATTATACCTTTATGCTTCGTCAGCCGAAGAAAGCTCTTCTTGCTTAGCGGCGTCTGTGCGTGCGGCGGGTAGCTCTTGCCAAAGTTGTTCTAATTTGTATAAGTCGCGCACGGCAGCTTGGAAGATATTTACCACAACATCATTAAGATCTAGCAAAATCCACTGACCTGTTTGCTTGCCTTCTGTGCGCAAAAATTCAAAATTCTTTTCTTTGCAAAATAATTGCACGCCCTCAGCCATACTTTGTGCATGACGCATGGAGGTTGCTGTCACTACTAACATGGCCTCGGCAAAAGTATTTTGCTGAGCAAGGTTTAAGGACACAACGTCCTGCCCCTTATGCTCTTCTAAAAAATTTTGTAAAGCCAACACTTTATCCCCAGTAGGGATTGTCGAATATTTTTTCTTCATAATTCACCTTGTATGTATGTCCTGCCTATAGCTCAAAGTTTTAAGATATGCAAACACATAAAAGCATTTTTATTTATTTTTCTATTGAGCACTGATTTTATTGTTTTTATTTACACTTTTCCAAGTTACTATTCAAAAAGATGAAAGTCAAATTCACTGTACAAGAACAAAAAAACTTGCTATAAAAAAGATGATAAACCACTAACCCGCTTGTGTAATTTATGCATAAACGGCTAAAAAGAGGATACCATGGCTAAAATTACTGCTGAATATCTTGGCAATTTGCAAATGTCCGCTACCCACCATGACAGCGGCACCACCATCTATACCGATGCCCCCACAGATAATGGCGGCAAAGGGGAGAATTTTTCTCCTACCGACTTATGCGCCACCGCCCTTGCCAACTGCGCCATGACTATCATTGGTCTGTATGCTCAGTCTCACGGGCTAGACGTTACCGGCACTAAGCTTGACATCGTTAAAGTTATGTCTGCATCCCCAAGGCGCATTGCCAAAATTGAAGTGACCATGACCATGCCCAAGAATAATTATTCCGAAAAAGATAAAAAAGCTATGGAAAATTGTATTAACACTTGCCCAGTACACCATAGCCTGCACCCAGACACAGAAAAGGTCTTTAATGTTATTTGGTAAATTTGATAAATAAGTAAAAAAGCCCTCCGCAGATGTGCAGAGGGCTTTTTTATTGTTACAACTTCAAATTATTTTTTGTCGTCTTTTTTATCATCTGCTTTCGTATCAGCTGGCTTCGCGTCTGCTGGTTTTGCATCAGCTGGCTTAGCATCGGCTGGTTTTGC
>CAYJHU010000129.1:0-7022 GCA_964369655.1 uncultured Desulfovibrionaceae bacterium
AATTCTAAATCTCGGCGTATGTTTTATATAATTTAAAACCGTAATAATTTACTTAAAAAAAGATGTAACACCCCTTTTCAACTTGTTGAAAAGGGGCATAAGGGTTTCCAAAGGGGGTTAACCGCCTTTGGCGGTGGGTTTGGGAGGTAGCGCCTCCCAAATCAAGTATCGTATATAACAAATCAAAGACAAGCTGGAATTTACTTCCAGCGCAGGCGACGTTTGCGATAGCTTGTGTCGTGCAGGACGCACGACTAAACGTTATCTTTTAAACACCAAATAAATTACGCAGATAGTGAGACATGTCTGTGCGGGTATAGACGGTGTCCTTGTCTACATATGGGGTGGACGCTCCCTTGGTGTGCACAATAAAGGGAATATATGGCGTGGGAAAGCCAAAGTAGGAGCGGTGATCTCCATAAATAATGACCGTTGTGCCTTCTTTGAGACTGTCATAATAGCGTTTAATGGCCTCGTCAGTATCAAGACAAGCTCTATAGTAATCAGCAAATTTACCGGAAAAGGGCTTGGTGTCATGGGTGGTATAATCCGGCTCATGCATGGAAATAGTAATTATAAAATCAAAGGCTTTGGCGGCGGGCTTTTGTGCCTTGGTTAAAATATAATCAAATAAATCTGCGTCAGAATAAATTTTTGCATACCATTCTTTCATATGGGTATAGCCGGCTTTGCCCATTTGCTCGGCAAAGTGCATTTTTTGAAAGCCAATTAATGGGTAAACGGTTTGCAGATTCATAAAAGGCCCATAAACATTATGGAACATGCGAGTAGCATAGCCTTTTTCCACCAATTTTTCCACGATATTTCCCGAATAATCCTTTACAAAATCATAGGCCATAAATTGTTCGGAAGCTTTGCGCGTGGTGAGTATTTCATAGTCCGAATTGGCAGAACCAAGCAATTTTACGCCGTCAAGTTTTAAGACCACAGAATTTTGTTGTAAGCTGTGAAGAAAGGGCATGACCAGCCTGTTATTAACCCGAGCATCTAAAAGCTCGTAGCCAAGGCACTCCACCTGAATCATAACAATATGCTCACCCATGGGCGGATGAGGTAAGTTATCTATGTTTTGGGTAAGCTTAGCTTTTTCCTTGGAGAAAACCCCCTCGGCCTTATTATACAGCTCTGCCTGCCATTCGCACAAAAAAGTCACAATAAAACCGCGTGCGTTAATGCTATTGCGCAAATATCCGCTTAAGTCCGGTGTTTCGATGTTTTGAAAGCCAAAGGGACGCACCACAAAGGAAACAAATTGCATGGATAAAACAATGATGCATAAAGAGAGAAAATGCTTAGTTTTATTTTCTCGGACCAAGGGGCGCGCATAGGTGATGAGAATTTGTATGAGAACAAGCGTAATTGCAAGCACAGCAACAACTTCCCACGGAATATAGGAGCTGAGCGGGACGCCTTGGGCATGATTTAAGGAGCTGATGATGGCTGTGAGCGAAGGAATATTGCCAAGGGTTTGAATATACACATAAACAGCAATGCATATGAAGATATTTACGCTAAAGACAATGCGCTGTAAAATTTTGGGGAGTAAAAAAATAATCAGAATGCAGGCTATGTCGCACACAAGGCGAGTGAGGTAGCTTCTGGTAAAAAGAATGGTGAGGTAGTTATCTTGAAATTCAATATTAGCAACGGTTTGCACATAAAGCACAAAGGCAAAATTTATCAGAAAAAGCATGCAAAGTGAGGCGAAGCCTCGGTTAGGATTTTCAGTCTGAAAAATTTTTTTCATAATTTTTACCAGTTGCAGAGTATAAAAAGTAACCAAGTCCCATAAAAAAATATTTGCGCGCTAAGTTGGGCGGCGCTGCCCATGTCTTTGGCTTTTTTTGAGAGTGCGTGTTTTTCGAGTGAAATTCTATCCACCACATTTTCTATGGCGCTATTTAAGAGCTCCACAAGAATGCACAGCACGCAAGGCAAAAGTAAAAGCGCTTTTTCCGCAAAGCCATCACCAAAATATAAAGCCGCAGGAACGCCGATTATGCATAAAAATACAATCTGACGAAAAGCCTCTTCATCTTGCCATGCGGCCCTATAGCCATCAAAGGAATAGTGGAAGGCATTTATGATGCGCTTTATTCCGCCGAGCCCCTTATAAGCATTTCTTTCTTCTTGTTTTTTCATGCAATATGCTTTCTTTATGTCTTTGTATACACATAGCCTAAATGGGCTGTAGGGTCAATAGTGAGAATGTCGCGCTAAGAAAAACGAGGGGAGCCGAAAATAAGGGAATGTGTCTTTACTCTTGACTTTTTTTCGTAAAACGGTGACTTGTACAAAAATAACTTCCCTCATCAAGGAGAGAAAACATGAAACAAGCTTTTTTAGATGCCAAGGGCATTTGCAAAACTATATTACGTAACGGCTATGATGCACATATTATTAACGCTCCTTTGCAGGCTCGGCTTATGAATCCCAACGCCCCCAAGGAAATTGATATTGCTTGTGAACCGGATTTTGCCACCTTGCAAAAACTTTTTCCCAATATGCAACCCAATGAAAACCCTTCCTATACCGGTTGTTTGCAAGAAGAAGGACATACCTTTCACTTTTATCCCATCCCCAATGATGATGCTACCCATCCTGAACGCATACAAATTAAAATTGCACCGCGAATGGTGGAAAATGTGGATTTTCCAACACGCATAGACACTTACCTTTCACGCTTTCGCAGTAATGAAGAAGAAGATGCCTATGCCGGTTTTGAGGATATTTCCAGCGGTGCCATTTCTTTTGCCGGTATTCCTGATGAGATGCTACGCAGTAATTACTTGCTAGGCATTCGGGCTTTGCGCTTTGCCGCCAACCTCGATATACCCATTACCCCCAATAGTTGGGTGGCCATTGTGCGTGCCAGCTCGCCCATTTTAGATTATGTGCCCGTGCAAGAAATTATGAATGAATGGCGCAAGGTTCCGGCCAATCGCATGTGGAAATTTGTCAAGCTTATGTATGATGCACACATTCTCCAAGGTCTTGTGCCTGAAGTGGCGGCTTTGTCATGCATTACACAAAAAATCAATGATGACGGCAGTTATGACAGTGTCTTTTCGCACACCATTTCCGGCATGCGCTATTACACCGAAGAAGAATTTTGCAATGACTGGCTAGGAACTATGGCTATGTTCTTCCATGATGTAGGTAAGTTATATGCCGCGCAATATCATGGGGAAGAGTGGACATTTTATCAGCATCATCGCATTGGTTCCAAAGTCACCAGAAAGATTTTGCGTCGCTTGCATTTTCTTGCAGAAGATATTGAGCTTATTTGCCATTTGGTGCGCCATCAAATTCGTTTTCAATCCATGCTTACCGACCGTGGCATACGTCGCTTCAAAGCCCTTGATGAATATCCACGCCTTATGGAAATGACCAAGGCAGACCTAAAGTCACGCAATGGTTCGTATACTTACTTTAACCATAATATTAAATATTTAGAGCGCGCAGAAACGCCGGAGCAAATGCTTGAACCCCTCTTGAATGGCAATGAAATTATGCAACATACCAGTTTGCCTCCCGGCCCCATGATTGGGGTATTGCGCGAAGCTCTTTTGCAAGCGCAAATTGCAGGGGAAGTCAGTGATAATGAAAGCGCCGTTGCATTTGTGCGGGGGTATGCCCAAAAGCAAGTGGGATAAGGCATTGATTGATATTTTATCACTTACATTGCCGGAATTGCAGGCATTTATGCTTGAAATGGGCGAGCCGAAGTTTCGCGCATTGCAAGTTTGGCAATGGCTGTGGCAAAAGATGGCGCGTGATTTTGAAAGCATGAGCAATGTCTCTAAGGCCACAAGAGCAAAGCTTGCCACTTGCGCCCACATCACTTGGCCAAGCGTTGCCGCCGTTGAAAAAAGTAGTGATGGTACGGTAAAATTCTTGCTGGAGCTTGCAGACGGAGCACAGGTAGAAACGGTACTCATCCCCTCCACATCGCGCGAAGGGGCCGTACGCCTGACACAATGCCTCTCCTCGCAGGTGGGCTGTGCCATGGCCTGTACTTTTTGCAGCACCGGAACCATGGGCTTTGAGCGCAATATGACCCACGGGGAAATCCTCGGTCAAGTGCTGGTGGCGCGCGAATATTTGGGCGATACCAGACCGGATCATCCAAAGCTTCGCAATCTCGTTTTTATGGGTATGGGCGAGCCGCTCTTAAACCTTAAAGAGATGATGCGATCCCTGCAAAGTCTTAATGATGACCACGGTTTAAACTTTTCGCCGCGGCGCATTACCGTGTCAACCTGTGGTATTGAAAAAGGGCTTAAGGAGCTTGGCGAAAGCGGACTTGCCTTTTTAGCCATATCCCTACATGCGCCAAGCCAAGAATTGCGTAAGGAAATCATGCCCAAGGCCGCCCATTGGCACCTTGACGATTTAATGCAGTCGCTGGCCACCTATCCGCTTAAAACACGCGAGCGCATTACCTTTGAATATCTTTTACTTGGCGGCGTTAATGACAGCGCCGAGCATGCGCATGCCTTGGTAAAGCTCGTGTCCAAGGTCAAGGGCAAGCTCAATCTTATTGTCTATAATCCCGCCAAAGCCGCGCCCTATCGCGCCCCCTCGCATAAGCAGGTACTGGCTTTTGAGCGCATTTTGTGGGATAAAAACATCACTGCCATCATCCGCAAGAGCAAGGGGCAGGATATTAACGCGGCTTGTGGACAACTGAAAGCCGAAAACAATAAAAATACACGGAGTTAATATGCATTACGATTTATTAGTACATGTGGATTTAGCTGATGCCGCGCGCATGACTATGGCCTTAACCAACATCAAAAATTACCAAAAAGCCCTACAAGGCCAAGAATATAGCGTGGTCGTACTTGCCAATGCAGGCGCCGTGCCTTTCTATCTCGAAAAAAGCGAAGCTCACGCCGAAACCATCAAAGAATTAGCCGCTTCCGGCGTTACCTTCAAAGCTTGCATCAATGCCCTCAATAAGCATGGCATTAAGCCCGAAGAATTGCCTTCTTTTGTGGAAGTTGTGCCAGCCGGCATAGTGGAAATTGTAGATTTACAAAGAGCAGGATTTGCTTATTTAAAGCCTTAAGGCAAATTTTTTTGGGGAAAACTTTTTTTGGAAAAAAAGTTTTCCCCAAACCGCTTTGCTCTCGATTTGCGTAAGACTCGCAAGTTCGTCGACGCAAATGCTCCGCACCCGTCGGATCGGCCTTTCAAAAAAACTTTTCGCGCGAATTTTTCTTGCGAAAAATTCTTTTTAAGCATCTTTTAATACAGCAGATTAAGCATAAAAAAACTTACCCATAATTTTCCAACTTGTTGGAAAATTATGCATTAGGGTTTCCAAAGGGGATTATCCCCTTTGGCGGAGGGTTTGGGAGGCAGAGCCTCCCAAAAAAACTATTGCCCCATGAGTAATTTCATGTGCGTATAAGCTTTGCTGGTGGCCATGCGGCCGCGTGAGGTGCGCTTCAAAAAGCCGCATTGAATAAGGTATGGCTCATAAATATCTTCGATGGTGCGTACTTCTTCTGAGCAGGCAACGGCAAGGGTTTTAATGCCTACCGGCCCGCCGTCATAAATTTTGATGAGCACTTCTAGGAGCTTTCTGTCCATTTGGTCAAGGCCATGCGTATCAACGTCCATGCGTTGCATGGCGGCGGCGGCTTGTGGTTCAGTGATGCTGCTTTCCCCTTGCACTAGGGCAAAGTCTCGCACTCGTCGCAAAAGCCTATTGGCTATGCGTGGCGTGCCGCGTGAGCGCTTGCCAATTTCCAGCGCACCGTCAGGGCTAATGGCGATACCGAGAATTTTTGCGGTACGTGTAACAATGCGTGCCAGTTCGGCGGGGCTATAAAATTCAAGGCGTGCCACAATGCCAAAGCGATCGCGCAAAGGGGATGAGAGCATGCCCATGCGCGTGGTTGCCCCTACTAGGGTGAAGGGCTCAAGGTCAATTTTTACCGTGCGTGCGGCAGGCCCTTGTCCAATAATTAAGTCCAGCTTAAAATCTTCCATGGCCGGGTAGAGCACTTCTTCCACGGTGATGGGCATGCGATGAATTTCGTCCACAAAGAGAATATCGTGCCTGCCCAAATTGGTAAGAATGGCCGCAAGATCGCCGCTACGCTCAAGTACTGGTCCTGACGTGCAAACAATATTAACGCCAAGCTCCGAGGCAATAATTTGCGCAAGCGTTGTCTTACCAAGACCGGGATTGCCACAAAAAAGCGTATGATCAAGCGCCTTTCCGCGCTCCTTGGCTGCACCAAGATAGATGCGCATATTGGCACGTAGCTCTTCCTGCCCGATGAAATCATCCAGCGAGCGAGGGCGTACGCTTTCGTCGTTGCCCGCGTCTTGCGGTGCCATCAGCGAGGAGCTAAAATTGGGGGCGTCGTGTTCTGAGGTCATTATTTACCTTTTGCCAAGGCTTTAAGGGTGGCTCGTAAAGCGCCGGACACGTCAAGATCCGGCTCTTCCTGCAAAATATTTTTCACCAGCGGGGCGGTTTCATCTTCACTGTAGCCAAGATTGCTCAAGCCGTCCAGCACGTCACGCAAGACCGAACCAGCCGAGGGCAAGCCGCCGGCAAAACTTGGCATACTTTCGACCTTAAGTTTGTATTTAAGTTCCAAGAAGATATGCTGACCGGTCTTTTTGCCAATGCCAGACACGCGCGTTAAGGCGATCATATCATCCTCAAAAACTAGCCTGCGCAAGTCATCGGGACGATAGAGCGAAAGGATAGCAAGGGCCGTGCGCGCCCCCACCTTGGAGATGCTCACCAAAATTTCAAAAGTTTGACGCTCATCAAAAGTTTCAAAGCCGTACAAATCTTGCGCATCTTCGCGCACCTGCAGGGAAGTATAAAAAGAAGCAAATTCACCCTTACTCGGCAAACGGCTCAAGGTGTGGCTTGGCAAAGCCACCGCATAGCCAACGCCGCTGTCTGTCATGAGAATACAGGAATTCCCCCATGTTTCTCCAATTCTTCCTTCAAGGTATGCTATCAT
>CAYJHU010000130.1:0-7017 GCA_964369655.1 uncultured Desulfovibrionaceae bacterium
AAAGGGGATAATCCCCTTTGGCGGTGGGTTTGGGAGGCAGAGCCTCCCAAAAAAAACTTTTTGCAAAATACTGGAATGTCCGCCCATATAATTATATAGGCGGACATTTATTTATAGGGTTTTTCTACGCAAATTATTCAAAAACCGTTTGTTCGGAGATTTCGGTTTGCATGGCAGAAAGAGCACGCATCACGAGTTTTTCTCTTACGCTTTTATCAACATCAGCGCCCTTGGCTGGATCGCCTACGGGATGGGGGATAGCAATACCGGGGACGATTCTGTTGGCGCCAACGGTAAGCATAATGGGAACGATGGTGGCAATTTCCACCACAGGAACGTCAGCTACTCTTTCGATTTCTCTGGTCATAGATGCACCGCATCTTGTGCAGGTTCCTCAGGTAGCTGTTAGGATAACGCCGTCCACATTGGCTTCGCGAAGTTGTTCACCAATTTCTTGGCCGAACTTTTCAGCATTGTTTACGCTGGTACCGGTGCCGGTAGTGGTATAGAAAATGGGGTGTATTTTTTTGAATACGCCTTGCTTTTCGAGGCTACGTAAAATGTCCAATGGCACAACGCAGTCAGGGTCAGCAGTAGCCATGGCTCTGTCATAACCACCATGCACAGATTCATAGTTTTCTGGGGTCATGTCATTAAGAGCAGAGATATCGTAGGCACCAAAGCTATCGGCAGAAGATACACGGATGTGATCTGGGTTACCGGAAGGTACAATACCGCCGGTGGTTACGATGGCGATGGTGGCTTCTTTCATATTGGTAATGGGCTTGGCTGGTGGAATCTTTTTGAACACTGGCATTTCAAGCTCAGTTTCAAAAGCTTCACCTTTAAGGCGAGCAAGCATCATTTCCACGGCGCGCTGTGCACCGCTCTTTTCTTTGAAAATGCATTTACGAATGCCGCGGGAGAAGTAACCTTCGTCCTTAGCAGAGCCCATGGGTTCTTTGCCGGCAAGCTTTAAGCTGAGCTTAAGCATATTGGCAAGATCTTCACGCATGCTTCTGGCGCTTTCGGAGTTAGGAACAATGTAGCAACCCTTAGAGTATAATTCAACGCCTGGATTTTCCTTATACATACCTGCCACAACAGGGATATCTAAGGCTTCGCTCACAGCATTGGCAATGTCACCGCAAGCAACGCCGTAACGACCGGCGTTAAAAGCAGGACCGCAAATAACCACGTCAGGGTTGAATGCTTTGATCATTTCAAGGCAAGCGGCGCGGGCTTCGTCCATATTTTCGCCGTAGTAAGAGTCACCGCAAATAACAGTGCCTACAATTTCAGCGTCAGCGCCAAGCTCAGTGATTTGGCGTTGAATTTCGCCGCCAGGGCCTACCGGGCCGGCTTGAGATTCTGGCTTATAATCGGCCTTTTCTTCGCCGCCTTTACCAGCATAAAATTGGTTTATATAATGAACTATTTTATATTTCATAACTTTTTCCTACCTATATCCAGTGGCAACTTGTTTTACTAAAGCCGATTTCGCATGTGGAAGAAATAACGGCTTGAAGCTCAATATACATAGAACCATCAGGGCGCAAGCTGTCGGAAGCTCCGCCAGAAAGGTTAGCGATGGCTGTTGCATCCCCAATAACCTTGTCCATCTTTGGTACGGTGATCATTTCATTCACATTGCCTGTGGACACAAAGGACACAAGCTCAGGAGTTGCATCGGCGGTACTTTGGCTCTTGCCATCAATGCCGGCAGCTTCGTCAGAAATAACCACTGCAACAATGCCGGCATCTTCATGAAGCTTAGCATTGAGGCAAAAATCTGTATCAGGATTGCCATAGCCTTCTTCGGTGATGATAACAGCATTGGCACCAAGCTCTTGTGAAAGCTTTAGGTTCATCATGGCAGCGCGCTTTTTGCCGGCCAAGATGGTGCTTTCAGGGGAAGGAACCATACCAAGGAAGTTGATATCCTTACCATGGCGAGCATAGAGTTCAGCCACCACGGGATTGTGAACATGGTGATAGGTGGTGTTTTTGTCGCATGCGGATACGCAGTTACCGGACACCACAGCGCCATCAAGCACTTCGTTTGGATGCAACAAAGTTGGCAAAGAAGGACTCAAGTCTGCAGCATATACATAAGTATCGTGCAAAAGACCTTGGGTAATGGACATGCAGATATAAATTACCTTAGGTAGGTTAGGATACTTTGCGGCTTCTTCGGTTACTGTTCCTTTTTCGTACACTTCAACCTTATCGGCTTTGGTGTCAAGGCAGCAGTTGGCAAGGAAAGTAGAAAGGCGCAATCCGCCTTCACGCAAAGCAGCTTCATATTCGTGAGGGCTTAAGTTAGCCACAGGCTCAGCAACCATCACAAGGTTTAATGTTTTAGAAAAAGGCGTGTAGTCAGCGCCGGGGCCAGTCATATCGATAAGCCCTTCTTGGAAGGCAACAATGGGGCCACATGTGACCACGGCCACATTTTCAAGCACGAGAGTTGCACCTTCGCCTGCTCTTTTCATGGGCGAATTATAGCCGGGGAAATATCCGGATCCATCCATCTTTGCTCTTGGCTCGATGGCATCTTTAACAGGTATAATGCGTACGCTTTCACCAGGCTTTGCAATATCAAGGTCTGCTTTGGCAAAACGCACATCTTCAAGAATGCTTGGCAGGGCTTCTGGCTTATTTAGTAAAAGGATTTTGTCTTTTAGCTCTGTTTTTTCTGCAAAGCGTATATCCTTAATAGAAACCTTATGCAGTTCCAATTTCATTCTAGTCCTCCAACTCCGGGTAACCAGATAACAAGTATGTAATAAAACAATTTTATTACAATTTCGTAAACAGCAGTACACTTAAAAAAATGTATCTGTCTGCCTGCCTTAGTCTTAACACATACAGTGCTCCACAATAGAACACTACATGATACTTTTATGTACGTGCCAGCTTCTGGCACCTTGTACTTTTTCAACGTAAAACTTAAGCAATCTTCATGCCAAACCATCTCTCGTTCAACTTGCTTTGAGCAAAATTTCTTATGTACATCCTGAATCTAACTTGGTATGAACTTTGCTACTTAAAATCGGCTTATCTGCACCGCATGTAAGCTGCAACGCATCAAGAAAATCTTGTGTGTTATTGTTTTAATGTATACCAACCACTACTCTAACAAGTCTATTTGAGGAGATTTGAAATGGCAAAAGTTGCTGTAAAGGCTACATCATACTGCCTAAACTTCACCCCCGATCTGGCGCTGCAGTATGGCACCACCCCCTACCAAGAACGCTTGGCAAACCCTAGTTCTGAGTTTTTGACTGACCTTGCCAAAGCGCAGGTTTCATATGATACAGTGTGCCGTTATGCACCAAACCTCACCTTTATCGGTGCCATGAGTGTATCAGAACTGGAAGCTCACCCTGCTCCATATTTGGACAATTTTGCAGACAAAGCACAACGTTTTGGTCGCTTTGGCGAAATTATGCCTGAAGATGAATTCATTGCTTTATTAGATATTTGCGATGTATTTGACCTCATCTGGCTCGAAAAAGATTTTGCTAGCGCAATCAAACCCAAAATTTCAGCTCACCCCTTATTCACCGAAGCTCAATTAAAGCTTTTGGAAGCAGGGCATGACCTAGCTGAACTTGAAAATGAAGTACAAAATAATCACGCACTTCCCATCACTCTTGAGGGCAAGCTCGTGGCTTTATGCCGCCGCGGCCATGAAGTAGACGAAAACCTCTCTTCACATGTACTTTTAGAAAATATAGCCAGCAAGGCCGGTGCAACACTTGCACTTATGCACTTGATCAAAAATTCTGGTTTAAAAGCAGAAGACATTGATTTTGTTGTTGAATGCTCCGAAGAAGCCGTAGGTGACATCAACCAACGCGGCGGCGGAAACATGGCAAAAGCCGTGGCCGAAAGCGCCGGTTGTATCAATGCCAGCGGCCTTGATATTCGCGCTTTTTGCGCGGCTCCCGTAGCTTCCATCATCGCCAGCGGCAGTATGGTTAGCAGCGGCGCCAGAAAAAATGTCGCAGTTGTTAGTGGCGGATCTATCCCCAAATTATACATGAATGCCCGTGAACATGTGAAAAAAAGTGTCGCACCCATGGAAAATGTCATGGGTTGTTTTGGCGTTTTACTCACTCCCGATGATGGCGAAACCCCTGTGGTACGCCTTGACGCCCTTGGCAAACACAGTGTTGGCGCAGGCGCCGCACCACAAGCCATTACTTCCGCATTGGTCTTAGAGCCCTTACAAAAGTTAGGTTTGACCTTCACCGACGTGGATAAATATGCGCCAGAACTGCACGATGCTGAAGTCACCGTTCCTGGTGGTGCCGGTAACGTTCCAGAATCTAACTACAAAATGATTGCAGCCTTGGCTGTCATGAAGGGTCAATTAGATCGCGCCGAACTTATGGACTTTGTGAAAAAGCACGGCATGCCCGGCTTTGCACCAACCCAAGGACACATTCCTTCCGGCGTACCTTACCTTGGCCATGCGGTGGAAGCCATTAAAAATAATGAGATTACCCGCGCCATGATTATTGCCAAAGGAAGCCTCTTCCTTGGCAGAATCACCAACTTATCCGATGGTGCCTCCTTCTTGGTAGAAGGCGCATCCAAAGCTGATACAGTAAGCGCTGTTAGCAAAGAAGATGTGGAAAGTGTAATCCTTGAAGTTTTGTCAGATTTTGCCCAGAAATTAAAGGGGTAAGCCATGGACGACACTAAAAAAAGGCTGATTGCCGAAGCTTTTACAAGCATTGTAGAAAAAAGCCGCCATGGCGGCCCACGCGTGCGTATTGGCATCATGAGCATTGGCAGCGAACTCGGCACCCATGAAGTACTTACAGGTGCCCGCCAGGCCATGCAAAACTCCTCAAAACTTGAGGTAGTTGCCATTGGTCCGCGTGTAGAAGAATTCAATGACCTTACATGGATAGAAACAAAAGACAGCGAAGAAGAAGTAGCAAAAAGCCTTGAAAAAGCTTTGGCCGACGGCAGCATTGACGGTGCTGTAGCCATGCACTTTCCCTTCCCTGTGGGCGTAACCACCATTGGCCGCATCGTAACGCCTGCCAAGGGTAAGCCCATGTTTATTGCTTCCTGCACTGGCGCTTCTGCCAGCACACGCACCGAAGCCCTTATACGCAACGCCGTTTACGGTATTGCCACTGCCAAAGCCTGCGGCACACCTCGCCCAAGCTTAGCATTCTTAAACAGCGACGGCGCAGGCCCTGTCCTTCGTGCCCTCACTGCCATGCAAGAAAAAGGCTATGCCATTGATTTTGCTACCAGTGAGCGCGGTGACGGTGGCTCTTTACTCCGCGGTAATGACATCGTCAGCGGCGGTGCAGATGTATTAGTATGCGACACTCTCACCGGCAACAGCTTTGTGAAAATATTTTCTACTTTTACCACCGGAGGCATGTATGAAAGTACAGGCTATGGCTATGGCCCCTCAGTAGGCGATGGTTGGAAGAAAATAGTATCCATTATTTCAAGAGCTTCTGGAGCACCTGTCATTGCTAACGCTCTGGTCTTGACGGCGCAAGCTGCCTTAGGTAAGTTGCCCGAAAAGGTCGAAGCAGAGCTAAAGCTTGCCAAGCAATATGGTTTTGAAGAAGCCATAAATGCCCTTAAGCCAAAAGCTGCTACAGAAGAAAACACTATAACCAAGCCTGCTTGCGTACCTGTTGACGGTGAAATTTCCGGCATTGACGTACTAGACATGGACAGCGCAGCCCAAGCCCTTTGGAAAGAAAATATCTATGCCGAAAGTGCCATGGGTTGCACAGGGCCGGTTATTCGCGTGCCTGCCAGTGCCAAGGAAGCCGCAACAAAAATACTACAAGGGCTTAATTTTATTTAATAACAAACGTATTTCTAAAATACGTACATTGTAAAAAATTTGTATACCTTGTTCGCTTTTATTCAAAAGCGAACAAGGAAAACACCATACAAAAAAAGGATAGAAAAATGGGAAAATTAGCTGGTAAAAAGCTCATCCTCATGGGCGAAAGAGACGGCGTGCCTAGCCCCGCCATGGACGCAGTTTTTGCAAACAGTGGTGCAGAAGTTGTTTTTGCAGCCACTGAATGCTTTGTCTGAACCGCAGCAGGTGCAATGGATTTGCAAAATCAACAACGTATTAAGGAAGCAGCAGAAAAATACAGCAAGGATGAACTCATCGTTATTCTTGGAGCCTCTGATGCAGAAGGTTCCGGAATCTATGCTGAAACTGTAACCAATGGCGACCCAACCTTCGCTGGCCCCTTGGCCGGTGTAGCTCTCGGTCTTGCCTCTTACCACATCCTTGACCCACTGCTCAAAGCAGAAGCCGACCCAGCCGTATGGGAAGAGCAAATCGGTATGATGGAAATGGTCATGGACGGCGAAAAGCTCACCGCTGCTGTTGCAGAAATGCGCGAAAAGTTCGGTAAAGACCTTTTATAATATTGTAAATTAGTTTTTCTGGGGGAACCTTTTGTGAACAAAAGGTTCCCCCAGACCCCCTCCAAAAAACTTTCATGGCGTTGAAAGTTTTTCTTTTTTAAAACATTCCTACCGCCTCAAAGGTCGGGAGGGGGAAAATCGAAAATTATGAGTAGGCGCAGCTTTTCTGTCGCCGTTAAGCGAATAATTTTCGTAGCTTATTTAGGACAGAACCTTTTGTGAACAAAAGGTTCCCCCAGACCCCCTCCAAAAAACTTTCATGGCGTTGAAAGTTTTTCTTTTTTAAAACATTCCTACCGCCTCAAAGGTCGGGAGGGGGAAAATCGAAAATTATGAGTAGGCGCAGCTTTTCTGTCGCCGTTAAGCGAATAATTTTCGTAGCTTATTTAGGACAGAACCTTTTGTGAACAAAAGGCTCCCCCAGACCCCCACCCTCAAAAACTTATATTCAGAATTTTCCTTACGGAAAATTCGGCTGCTTTAAATTAAACACGTCAATAAGCATATAAGGTATAAGCTTAGTAACGTTTACATCTTCTAATTTTCAATTTATTGAAAATTAGGCACATAAGTGTT